>JANYAH010000363.1 GCA_025361425.1 Candidatus Solibacter sp.
GAATGCGGAGCGCACGGGCGGCAAGTACTGTTGCTATCGGTGGCACGGCGACAATCCGGTGACCTTCGAGCGCTACCTGAAGCACACGATGGAGCACGGCCACGCCAACGATCGCGGGGATAACTTTTACTCCGCCGCGTACTGGTATCAGAGCGCGCCGTACACGGACTTCCCGGCGCTGCCCCCGGTAGCGCAGCGGATTCCGATGGTTAAGGCAGGATAGCGGGGACGCTTGGGTTCGTTGGGTTCGACGAAAAAACGACCGCGAGGAAGGGCCGATCACGGGCAGGTTCGGTAGAACCGCTGGCAAGCGTTGGGGCTACGGGCGACCAGTTGGAGGGCGAGCACCACGGTCCCTTGCGGCAAACATCGACCGCGACCCGGGCAGCGAGTAGCGGAATGAGATCTGGACATAATTCAGGTTGCCGTGCCCGCCCTGCCAGGTGGAACGGTCCAGTTGTGAGAACTCCGCCGAAAGTTGGGCGGCGCCCCACGGCTGCTGCTCGAACAGGTGCTGGATGAAGCCCGCGGTCCACTGTCTCACAGTGCGGTTGCCAGCGGAACGGCCTCCATAGGCGATGCCTCCATAGGCGAACAGCTCAAATGTGGGCCGGAGGCGAACCTCGGTCCCGAGTATGGTGGAATGTGCGTTGACACCGACGGGTATGGTGTTGAGTAACTCCGGCCCCACACCGTGTGAGAGCAACTGCTGGGTGACGAGATCGATCTTGCGCGAAGCGCGGATGACCGCGGCGGCGCTGGCCGCTCTGCGATGAGCGCTGCCAAGCCCCATGGCTTCCAGATGGAGCCGTTTGCCGTCATGCGCCAACTTTGAGAGGAAACTTTTGCCCGCCTCGTAGGAAACGGCGAAGCGCCAATTCCCGTCTTCGCGAGTAATTCGCAATTGCCGATTGCGGACGCCGGCGAGCCCTACCTGGTATGCGGGTTCCACGACGAGTGTGTTCATCAGCCCGCCTTCGCTGTTGATGCCGGCACGGTTGGGGCGCAACAGACTCCACGCCTGGCCACCCAGAATTCGCCACTTGCCGATACGGTACTCTCCCCAGTATTGTCGAAAACGGAAGGGCTCCTTACCGGGAGCATTGAGAAAATCGGTTTCCAGGTAGACAGACAAGTTGCCAGCTTGGGCGCACGTCTGCATGCGCGAGTGCCCCGCGGAGAGGAGGGTTTCCGACGGAGTGGGCTGCAAAGGAATGCGCCCAAAGCGTGTGCTGACGGTGTCTCCGGTGGTGCCGGTTCGATACATCGCGATGCCTTCGAAGAAACCCGAGGGCCGCACAGTCACGGGACCCGCATGGAAAAGGAAAGGGTTTGATTGAGGTTGCGACTCACAAGCGACAGCGGCCGTGGAAGCAACCAGGAGAAGAAGCGCAGAAAGGAAAAACCGGAGCACGTAGTTTAAATTGTAATCTGTTAGGAACCGATCCGTCACGATAGCGACACCACGGGTGCGCACCTTATTGCGGGTCGATTACCGCCTCGATGATTTCCAGGCGGCGTCTGGGACTTTCTTTATCCACCTCTTCCTTTTCGAACGCGTCGAGCACTTCCATGCCCTCCACGATGCGGCCGAACGCGGAGTATTTTCCGTCCAGATGCGGTGCGGGGCCGAGCATCAGGAAGAACGACGTGCTGGCCGAATCGGGATCTTCGTTGCGCGCCATGGAGAGGATGCCGCGCGCGTGCGGAACATGGTCGCGAAACTCGCCCTTGAGTTCGCGGACCCAGCGGTCGGCCGGGTGGGCGGCGGCATCGGGGCGTGTATTCCCCATGCCGCCCTGCACCACGAAACCCTTCACGATTCGATGGAAGGCGGTGGCATTGAACCAGCCGGAGGCGGTGAGCTTGAGGAAATTGCGCACGTGGTTGGGCGCCCAATCGGGCTGCATTTCGATCTTAATGGTACCGAGCGTGGTCTTCATGGCGACCGTGCGGCGCAACTCATCGAGCGTGGCGGTTACGAACGGCTCCACCTTTTTCTTTTCGATAGTCACCTTGAGAATGCGCACCGGTTCCCCTGCGAAGCCATCGGCGGGGGTGATGGGCGATAGCGAGATTTTCTCCACCACGTCCATGCCTTCGTTGACGCGGCCGAAGGCGGAGAACTTGCCATCCAGTAGCGGCTGCGGCGAGACGCACACGAAGAACTGCGCACCGTCGCTATCCGGCTTGCCGGGAATGCCGACGGTGGAGACGACGCCGCGCTCGTGCTTGAGGTCGCTGAATTCGCCGGCCAGTTGATTGAGCCCGCCGGAGCCCCATAGCTTGCGCGGCGTCCTGGCATCTTTAAGCAGCGGGTCGCCGCCCTGGATGATGCCGTAGGGGACCACGCGATGGAAAGCGCTGCCGTCGTAGAATCCCTGGCGCGCGAGGGTGATGAAGTGCGCCACGTGCCGGGGCGCTTTGCCGGGCGCAAACGCAAAGCGGAAGGTGCCGAGGCTGGTGGTGACGACGGCTTCCAGACCGTCGGCGGATTGCCCCAGCGCAGCGGCCATCGGGCAGAGGAGAAGAGCGAACAGATGGGAGCGCATCGCCTCTATCGTAACTGCCGGAGCCCGCCCCCGTCCGAGCATCTCCGCGGATGCACGAGGCGGAGCCTCATGCCCGGTGTCGGTGATAATGGAGAGGCGAGGAGACGCAATGAACTGGAGTGCGATCGGGGCGATTTTTCTGGCGTTGGCGGTGGGCTTGGGCGCGTTTGGAGCGCACGGGTTGAAAGACAGGCTGGATGCGTATTCGCTGGGTATTTGGGAGAAGGCTGTGTTCTACCATTTCATTCACGCGCTGGGGGTGCTGGTGGTCTCCATGCTGCCGCGCTCGGGGAATTTTCCGATAAACGGAGCGTCGTCGGTGTGCTGGCTGCTGATAGCGGGCGTGACGATTTTCTCGGGCAGCCTGTACGTGCTGGCGATCACGGGCGTGCGGTCGATGGGCGCGATCACGCCGATCGGCGGGGTGTGTTTCATCGCGGCGTGGCTGCTGCTGGCCTACTACTTTATCGCACAGAGGGCGTGAAAGAATGAATCATCCACAAGTGGATCTGGCCGCCATGGCGCGGCAGGAGATGACGGAGCGGGGCTTCGAGCCGGACCTGCCGGCCGCGGCGGTGCAGCAGGCCGAAGGCGCGCGGCAGAAGGCGGAACCGGGCTTGCCGGACCTGACTTCCCTGCTCTGGTCTTCCATCGATAACGACGAATCGCGCGATCTGGATCAGGTCGAATGGGCAGAGCGCGGAGCGGGCGGGATTCGCGTGCTGGTGGGAATCGCGGACGTGGATAGCGCGGTGGCCAAGGGCACGCCGATCGACCTTCACGCGGCGTCGGAGACTACCACGGTATACACGGGGATTCGCACGTTCCCCATGCTACCGGAGCGGCTCTCCACGGACCAGACATCGCTTAACGAAGGCGAGGACCGGGTGGCGGTGGTGATCGAGATGACGGTGGCGGGGGATGGATCGATCGGGGCGAACCGCATCTACCGGGCGCGGGTGCGCAACGGCGCGCAGTTGACGTACGGCGCGGTGGGGCCGTGGCTGGAGGGTGTGGCGGCGATGCCTGCCAAGGTGGCCGCATCCGCGCCGCTGGTGGCGCAGTTGCAGTTGCAGAACGAGGCGGCGCACTTGTTGCGGGCGGCACGCGACCGGATGGGCGCGCTGACCTTCGACCGCACCGAGTTGCAGACCGTGGTGGACAACGGCAAGGTGCGCGGCGTGGAGGGGCGGCGGGCGAATACGGCGTCGCGGCTGATCGAAGATTTTATGATCGGCGCCAACGAGGTGATGGCGGAGACGCTGCGCGCGGCGGGAGTGGCATCGATCCGGCGCATCGTGAAGGCGCCGGAGCGGTGGCCGCGGATGGTGGAACTGGCGGAGCGCAGCGGCGACCATCTGCCGGCGGAAGCGGACGCGGCGGCGCTGAATGCGTTCCTGGTGCGGCGCAAGCAGGAGGACCCGGTACACTTCGCGGACGTGTCGCTGGCGGTGCTGAAGTTGATGGGGCCGGGCGAGTATGTGGCGGCGCGGCCGGGAGCGGCGGTGGAGGGACACTTCGGGTTGGCGGCGCACGATTACACGCACTCGACGGCGCCCAATCGCAGATTTGCAGACATGGTGACGCAGCGCTTAATCAAAGCGCTTTTGGCGCACGAACCCGCGCCTTATACAGACGCGGAACTGGACGCCACGGCGCGCAACTGCACGCTGAAAGAAGACGCGGCGCGCAAGGTGCAGCGCGACATGACGAAGCGGATTGCGGCGGTGGCGCTGGCCGAACGAGTGGGCCAGAAGTTCGCGGCGGTGGTGACCGGCGTGACGCCGAAGGGCGTGTTCGTGCGCGTGAGCGACCCTCCGGTGGAAGGGCGATTGATGCGCGGCGAGCAGGGCGTGGATGTGGGCGACCAGATTCAGGTCACGCTGTTGAGCACCGATGCGCAGCGCGGGTTTATCGATTTCGGAAGATAGATGTCAGGCGGGGAACGGCTGTAACTAACCGGTTTCTGTCGCGAAACCGCCACGCGCCGGTCTTATGCGCGGAGACCAGGTTTTGCCTCTGAGAAGCTGCCCGAGCGTGAATTTAGCGATCTATACGACCCATCAGGAGTACTCTGGTAATATCCTTTTTCCCGCAACCCGGATAGGAGCGATATGCCGTACATGCGGTTCTGGTTTTTGACTCTCTTCCTTGGCGCCATGGGTGCAGTCTGGGCGGCCAACCTGGAAGGCAGAATCGTCGAGGACCACACAGGGAATCCGTTGGCCTCTGTGGAAGTGCGCGTATATAAGACCGGCCAGAAGACCTTGGCGGCGCACTTGGAGACGGATTCCAGCGGACGCTTCCGCGCGCCGGGGCTGGGTGACGGTGAGTATCGAGTCGAGGCAACGAAGGCCAATTACATTGGCGCAACGG
>JANYAH010000368.1 GCA_025361425.1 Candidatus Solibacter sp.
GACGCCCCGTCGGCTTGCTGCCGTGTGTATGAAGCTGATTTCATTGGCGAAAAGCGGGTCCGGGGGGACCCGCGCGGACCAGGGGGTCCGCCCCACAATCAATGCAGGATTCGCAGATTTGCAAAAAGTATGCGGCATTAGACTGAGAGTCTGCGCCACGTCGGTGCCTGGAAAGTTATGCGCCTGGTGCCGTCGGTAACACTCTCCGGTGCCTTACTGTTCAATCTGGAATTGCACGCGATTGCTCTCCACGCCGTCGGCCGTGATGTACAACTCGGCCGGGCCGGAATTATTGATCGCCGGCAGTTGCACTTCGATCGCGTAGAAGCCGATGAAGCCGCCGGCCAGGGTGGCGCGCGTTACCGGCACCGGAGCCCCGTTCACGAAAGCGCGGATTTTCGCCGCCACCGCCGGCGGATTGTCCACCCGCGCCGCGAGGCCGGTCGGCCACGCCGGAGTCACCTTGCCGAGTCCGGTGGCGGAGACTAGCAGGCGGGTGCCAGGGTGCGCCGCTTTGCGGGCGTCCAGCAGCAAGCCGGTCTCGGCATCCTGCAGGATCGGGGTGCCGTCGAGCCCCACAAAAATCGCCGGTGAGACGGGCTGCACCTGCATCCCCAGCCGCACGTTGCCATTCCCGGTCACCAAAGCCAGCATCACGTTGGGCCCCACCGCATCGAAGGGCACTTGAATTTGCGAAGCATCGTCCGCCGCGGCCAACACCGGGTAGTCCAGATTGCCGCCGCGCGCCGACGTTACCCGCCCGCCGATCACAGAGACCAGAGACCCCGGCGCCGCCGCGCGCGTGCTGAAATCCGCCGCGTTCACCAGCCGCAGATTGCGCTGCCGGTGCGGCGCCGCCGTGGCATATACGCCGTAGCCCTCCACGGCCGCGTAAAGCTGAATGCCCGCCGCGTCCAGGCGCACGTCGCTCGCGCCCGTCCCGGGCGGCAAACGGCCGGACAGGCTGACCCAGTTGACGTTGGGAGTGTCCGCATTATCCAGGTCCATTTGCGCCCAGAAAACGCCCTGATCCGTGGCCACATAAACCGCGCCAGCCGCGCGTTCCCCGGTCACGGCACGCGCCGGTGCGTTGGGCAGGTTGGAATCCAACTCATCCCAGAACTGGCCCGCGTTGAAGGTGCGCAGCACGTGCGGAAGATTCGGCCCGCCCAACGCCGCCAGCGCCACTTCCGGCCGCGTGGGGTCCACGAAAATGCGTTCCACCGGACCGCTGGCGCGCCCCGTCGCCGTCGCCGCAAACGTCACGCCGTCATCGCGCGAAATCAGAATCCGGCCGTCGGCGGTTCCCACGTAGACCGTCTTCTCGCTCTTGCCGTACGCGCTCACCAGGACGTTGGCGCGCTCGGAGTACGTTCGCAGGCGCAGCGCATCGCCGGCGGATGTGCGGTCATCCACTGGTTGCCATACCGAGCCGCCCGGCGGCAGTTCCATCGCGCCCATGCCCTCGATTTCCACGCGCGTACCCGCCACTCCGCGCGGCGTCGCCAGGATCCGCTTGATCCAAAGATTGGGCAGGAGTTCGTTCAGCCCCACCCACGACAACCCGCCATCCAGCGAGCGCCACACGCCAAAATCGTTGGCCACCACGATCTGACCCTGGTTCGCCGGCGATACCGCCACGCTGCGCTGCCCAAAACCGATCACCGATTCCGTCTTGAACGCGGTGAGGTTCGCCCAACTGCGCCCGCCGTCTTCCGACCGGAACAGTTGCCGGCCTAACCCATAAACTTGGCCGAAGCCCGAACTCATCACGCTCGCGCTGTTTTCCGGGATACGGACCACCGGGGGCGCCGGCTGCAGGGCCGGTTCCACCACGTTCTGGCTCGGCATCCAGATTTCGTAATCGGAAGTCTCGAAGACCCTGCCGCTCCGCGTGCGCGCGTACAACGTGCCCCCGCCGTCGGAAAACCAGACCCTATCCACCGGGCCGGTGGCCGGCGACGCCAGCAGCAGGTCCACCGCGGAAGTGCCCACTCGCCGCCAGTTGGTAGTCTGCGCCGGTGCCAGACCCGTCAACGCCAGCAGCAAAACCGCGCCGCCGATTGCCCGCCGAACTGTTTCCTTATGACACACTATCGGTTCTCATTCTACCCTACTTATCGCCCAGCCGCCGGAATCAAGCTACTGAATTCATTCGATTTATTGCCAAAATGTCGTCCCGGTCCCCCATGTGCAATGCAGGTTTGGTGCTAGACTCAATCTAGCGTACGGCTATGCTGAGGCGACTTACGTTCACACGGACCGCGAACAGGCTGCTGATGGCGGTCGGGCTCGTGGTGTCGTTGAACCCATTGCGGGCACAATGCGTGCTATCGGCGCAATCCACCGGCGCCATGGTGCTGCTTCAATCGGGCGACGTGTCCCAGTTGGGGGATCGCGCCGGATTCCGCATCACCATTGCACCCTGCGGCGTCGTCCCACAGCAGCGCGTGATCAAAACCGGACTGGATGGGTACGCCAAATTCCAGGTGGCGGACGGCAGCACGTTTGAGGTCTTCCCCAACTCCGAAGTCACGTTCCGCAAGACCTACGGAATCGGCGATCTTCTGAATGTCTGGATGGGCAAGGTCAAAGTCTACATTCAGCATTTCCCCGGCGTTCCGAATCCGAATAACGTCACCACGCCCACCGCGCTGATTTCGGTGCGCGGCACCATCTTCGATGTGGATGTTCAAGATCTCGACGGCACCACCTTCGTTACCCTGGATGAAGGTATCGTGGATGTGCGGCACCTTCGCGTGGCCTCCGCGGTCGTCCGCTTGAATCCCGGTGAATCCATCCAGGTCCTGCCGAATCTGCCGCTGGCGCCTCTGGCCCATGATCGCGGTGTGATCTTCCGGCAGGTGCTCAGGGGCCTGGAAGATGCAGTTCGCCAAGTGGTGTACCAGCGGACCAGCAGTCCCGGCGCCGGCGGCACTACCTCGGGACCGGTCGGCTCCACCGGCGGTGCGCAAGGCGACAAGGGCAAGAATACCGGCACCACGACTGGAACAGGCACCGGGACGGGGGCACCCACCGGCGCGCCGCCTACTCCACCCCCACCGCCACCCCCTCCGGGCGGTGGAGGCGGGGAATAGTTTGGTATCCCGCGGCAGCACGCAAACCTGGGTGGCCCCGATTTCCGGGGCCACCGGTTCTTCCCACGTGATAAATTGAAACAGTGCGGCTGACTGTTCTTCTCTGTGCCGCCGCGGCATACGCCCAGGCGCAATCCTCGAAACCACCCGCTGCCGGCCTCGAGCCCGAGTGGGATATCGCCGTCGTGCTCCAGGAAATCGGCGCCCATGCCGGGCGGCTTCTGCCCGCACTCGATCGGCTGGATGCTGCGGATTGGGTGGCCAAAGGCGCCAGCGATACTTACGTCGAGCAACTGGAGTCCTGCCGGCAGCAGACGCGCGCCCTGGCCGACGAATCGAAAGCGCTGTCGCGCAATCCCGAAAAACTCTCCGGCGCGCTCCAACTGTTCTTCCGCATGGAAGGCCTGGAAACCATGCTCAACTCACTCAAGGAAGGCGCCCGCAAATACCAGGGACCGCAGGTCGCTGAGTCGCTAGCCGCTCTTTTTGGCGAAGGCGGCGCCAACCGCGAGCGCCTCCGCGGCTACATGGTCAACCTCGCCGCCGCACGCGAACATCAGTTCGAAGTCATGGATCGCGAAGCTCAAAGCTGCCGCGCAACTCTCATGGCGCCACCCCCGCCCCCTAAGACCTCAGGAAGGAAGAAGTAAGCAGCCATGCCGTTCACCTGCAGCATCTGTGGAGAGGAATCCACCCGAATTTGCGTCCGTTGCACTAAGGACGCCTGCGACAACCATCTTTGCGAAAAGTGCCTGCGATGCAGCGATTGCTGCGAGTGTGAAGTGAAATTGTCAGATCCCGTGCGCATGATGGTCCACGCCGCCGTGCCAGACACCGCCGCGGCGGCGCCTCCCGAGCCCGCGCCCGAACCTCCCATGCCTGGACCGGACCCGGACCCCGCCCCCGAAGACCCCGACCTCATCGTTCCACAGGAGTAGAAACACGACGGGCTTTAGAGCCAGTTTTGCGCGCCGTGGAAAATGCGCGTTCAGGCGGCGCTTGCGGAGCACATAGGCTCGCGCCTGGTCCGAACCAGCCGCCCGGAAAGGCGGCCGCAGGCAAGATTGCCTGCCCCACAAGACCGGCGCCACATCGCCAACGCAGCCGATGTGCAGTTATTATTGCGTGTTTCCTTTAGGCGCACGTATTCTATAATCTAGTTTCACATTCGATAATCTAGTTTTAAAGCTAAGGAGTAATCGGTGAGCATCGGTACGTATTTGGAGTGGGTTCTTGCGAACACGAAGACGGAATGGTGGCACGATTCAGCCGACCCGTCTGAACTGCGGTTGGGGCTTGAGCGCGGAGCTATTGGCGTCACCACCA
>JANYAH010000009.1 GCA_025361425.1 Candidatus Solibacter sp.
AGGACGCCTGAAGAGCGACTACCGCTACTCGGTTGGGATCGTATACAACACTTTTCCTTGGCCGGAAGTCACGGATCAGCAACGGGCGAAGGTCCGCACGCTTGCGCAGGCCGTTCTCGATACCCGCGCTCAGTTTCCACATTCAACACTGGCTGACCTCTATGACGCCGACGTAATGCCGCCACAACTGAGGAAGGCACACCGGGCTCTTGACGCTGCCGTGGACAAACTCTACCGTTCCGCGGCTTTCACGGGAGACCGCGACCGCGCAGAGCATCTTTTCGAACTTTATGAAACGCTCATAGCGCCTCTTATGGTCGCGGCAGCCTCACCCAAGGGGCGTCGAGGGAGAAGAGTGACACAAACATAAAATGAAGTTTGCCTATCCTAAGTCATTTTCCATCATGACCCTGCACAGCGGGTTCATCTGCGTTCGGGTCTTTCCTCTAGCAGCACATCGCGCACTTTAGCCGTCAGCGCCGCCTTAGTGAAGGGTTTTTGGATGAAGGGGACGGTACGGTCGAATCCGGGGAGGCGCAGGACCGGGTGCTCGGTGTAGCCGGACATAAAGAGCACTCGCAGATTGGGGCGCGAGGCGATGGCCTTCTCCGCCACTGCGACACCATCGGTTTCCGGTAGCACCATGTCGGTCAGCAGCAGATCCAACGAGGTGGAGAATTCGTCGCAGATGCGCAGTGCCTCATGCGGCGTGGCGGGGGCAATTACGCGATAGCCGCTGCTTTTCAGCATCGAGGCCACCAGATGGCGGACGGTTGCATCGTCTTCCACTATAAGGATGGTTTCGCCGGTCCGTTGCGCGGGCATGGCGCCGGAAGCTCCCTTCACGTCTGCCGGCGTGATGTCATCGGCGCGGGGCAGGTAGATCGAAAACGAGCTGCCTTTGTCCGGTTCGCTCCATACGCGGATGTGTCCACCGCTCTGCGTGACAATGCCGTAAACGGTGGAGAGTCCCAGGCCGGTCCCGCGGCCCACTTCCTTGGTGGTGAAGAAGGGCTCGAAGATGTGGCGCATGGTCTCCTCGTCCATGCCTTGGCCGGTGTCGGTGACGGAGAGGCGGACGTACTCTCCGAGAGCCAGGTCCAGCGGGAGCAACGCCTCGACGTTGGAGCGTTCGACGTTGGTGGTTTCGATGGTCAAGGTGCCGCCGCGCTCCATCGCGTCGCGGGCATTGACGGCGAGGTTCAGGACGATCTGATCCATCTGCCCGGGATCGGCGAAGACGTCCCAAAGGCCGGTGGCAAGCGCCGTGTGAATCCGGATATTTTCCCCCAGCAGGCGGGAAAGCATGCGCTGGGTACTGATGACGTTGGAGTTCAGGTTGAGGCGGATGGGCTGCAATATCTGGCGGCGGCTGAAGGCCAGCAATTGGCGGGTGAGCGAGGCGGCGCGCTGCGCGGCGACCATAATCTCATCCACCGAATCGCGGTGCACATCTTCAGGCGCCTGGTCGGCGCGAATCATTTCGGCGTACCCTGCGATGACGGTGAGCAGATTGTTGAAATCGTGCGCGATGCCGCCGGCCAGTTGTCCCACGGCCTCCAGTTTTTGCGATTGCCGGAGTTCCTCCTCGAGGCGTTTGCGTTCGGTGATGTCGGTGGCCATCACCAGGGAGGCGGCGGAATCGCCGAACTGGATGGGATGCGCGGCAATTTCGACGACTACGATGGTGCCATCCTTCTTGCAGTGCCGCCAGGGGCCGTCGGTGTGGGGTGCGTGGGTGAAAGCGCGAGTGTGTTCAAGGAGCGCGGGCACATCCTCCGGAGGCCGAATGTCGCGCAACGTCATGCTGAGGAATTCCTCGAGCGTGTAGCCATAGCGTGCGATTGCCGCCTGGTTGACGGCCAGGAAGGCCAGCGAGGCGTTCTCGAACACCCACATCGGCTGGGGGTTGGCTTCGAACAGAAGCCGGTAGCGGCTCTCCGATTCCTCCAACTGGCGCTGCGCGCGCCGCCGCAGCATGACGTCGCGGAACACCAGCACGACGCCGGTTATGTTCCCGTGCTCGTCGTGGATGGGCGCGGCGCTATCGTCGATGGGAATCCGGGCGCCGTCCCTGGCGATCAGGATCGCGTGGTTGGCCAGTCCCACCACGACGCCGTCGCGCAGCACTTTGACAGTGAGGTCCGGCACTGGCTGGTGTGAGAGCTCATCTTCGACGCGGAACACTTCCGGCAGCGGGCGGCCTTCGGCGGCGGTGTTGGTCCAGCCCGTGAGCGCTTCGGCGATGGGGTTCATGAAGTGAATGCGGCCCTGAGTGTCTGCCGCAATCACGGCGTCGCCGATGCTGCGCAGCGTGGTTGCCAGGGCGGCGCTCCCCCGAGCCTCGCGCTCGCGCGTCAGTTCCAGATCTGAGATTAGTTGGTTCTGTGAATCCAGCAGGCGATTGATGCGCCGCGTGGCAAACCAGAGCAGGCCGAAGAGGAAGAGGGCACCAAAGTGAACCACCACGCGGGTCTGGTAACCGTGACGCCGCGCGCCGGCGGTGTAGTCGCGAAATCGGTCGTTTTCTTGAGCGGTGACGTGGTCCGCCAGCCAGCGGATCTGGTCCATCGTCTCCTTGCCGCGATCCGCGCGCTCGAGGACGGAGGCGGCATCCCCCTGCTGCCGGATGCGGATGGTTTGCGCCCAATCGTCAAGTTTGGCGGAGATCAGCGCGGAGAGGCGCACGCAATCCTCGGGGTCGGCGGCCAGCGGCTGGTGGAGTACCTGCTGAGCCAAGGCGATCTTCGACAGAGCCTGGTTGTAAGCAGCCAGGTAACGCGCGTCGCCGGTCAGCAGGTATTTTGTCTGGCTGGTTTCCACGTCCTTGAGGTGCGAGACCAATTCCTGGGTCTCCGCGACGAGCGACCGTGAGCGCTCCGCGCCCCTGGCCGCGTTTCGGAAGGCCTCGCTGTCCAGATAGGAGTAAACCGCGATGGCGATCACGATGATCATGGCTACGGTCAGCCACAGATTGTGGGATGTTCGGAGCACCGGGGATCGCGGACTCTCCACCATCTATTGATAGAATATCAGCCGCGCATGGTGTGCTCAAGAGTTTGATACCCTGGGGTTTCCCGATGCTAGTGACGTATTGCACAAGTGGCGAGGCAGGCCTGCAATGATTCTGGCGATCGACATCGGCGGCACAAAATTCAGCATGGCGGTGTTTGAAGCCGACCGCATGGTGCGCCGGGAATCGCGCGCTACCGATGCCGGCGGGGGCCGCCAGTGGATGGTTGCGCGGATCGGAGAAATTGCCACCGAGTGGCGGCGGGAGTTCCCGCTGGAGCGCTGCGGCATCGGGTTCGGCGGGCCGGTGAACTTCGCGGAGCAGCGGGTAGTGCTTTCTACTCACGTGGGCGGCTGGCGCGACTTCGATTTGTGCGGCTTTGTACAGGAAGCCGCGGGGGCGCCCGCCATCATGGATAACGATGCCAACGTAGGCGCCATCGGAGAGGCCGAATTCGGCGCCGGGCAGGGCTGCTCCCCGCTTTTCTACATGACCCTCTCTACCGGAATCGGCGGCGGCATTTGGGAGGACGGCCACGTCTGGCGCGGCGCGGATTCCTACGCTGGCGAGATTGGGCACCTCACCATCCGCCCCGATGGACCGGAGTGCCTATGCGGCGCCCGCGGATGTCTGGAGCGGCTCTGCTGCGGCCTCTGGTTGGAACGCGATTACGGCAAAAGCGCGCGAGAATTGATCCAGGACCCGGAGTTCGTGAAGCGCTACGTGGTGGACCTGGCGCTCGGGCTGAAGGCGGCCATTATGCTGCTCAACCCGCGGCGCATTGTGATTGGCGGCGGTATTGCGAAGGCGGGCGACCGGCTGTTCGCGCCGCTCCGGCAGGAACTGCGGCGGCAGATTACCAGTTGGTCCGCGGCGCGGATTGATGTTGTGCCGGCGGCGTTGGGCGACGATAGCGTGCTGTACGGGGCGCTATCGCTAGCACGGCGCTCTCGTAGTTCGGGGGAACCGATGCCAAACGGGGTGCCGCCAAACCCAGGTTCCGACCAGAGCCGCAACCGTTAAGGAGCGGTTTCCCGATCCGCCGGTATTTTCATTCCGCCATCGCCAGTGTGAATTGCCGTGCATTCTGGTTGGCGTCCGCGGCTTCGCGCACACGCGGCCGATCTTCGCCAAACAGCGCGCAGAGCCACAACTCGGCGGTTTCCAGGTTCCACGGCAGATACCCATCGGCGGCGGCAAAGCAGAGCGACAGATACCAGCAGTTCTCCTGTTCGAGGCGCATGAAGATCAAGGACGCGCCGCTGGGGAGATGGCGCGCGGAAACCGTCCGCAGATAGTATTGGTTGACCGACGCGGTGCTACCGCCGGTGGCAGGCGAGTGGCGCCAGACGCCCCGCCCCGCGTTAGAGCGCAGAAGCTTGGCTATATTGGCGACGGACCAATCCGTGTCGAAGATACGCCCCTCGGTGCGCGGCGCGGCGATCGGCGTCTTGCTCATGGTTCGATGATCTCACCTCGGTGATGGAGTAGGGCTGAAGGGGCAACGTACCATATCCTTGGATAGCGGTATTGAAAGTACCATTTTATGTGCGACGAAGGACAAGTTCCCCCCGCCGGGCATTGAGCGAGTGAACCCAACAGATGTATGCTTATCGACAGGTCAAGAGCGCAATGACTTTTTAGGCGTCCCAAATCATGCCGACGAAACAACAGTTCCAGGACAAAGAACGCAAATTCCAGCTTCTGTTCGAGGAACATCCTCAACCTATGTGGGTAATCGACGCCGCGGAGCGCAAAATCCTGGAGGCGAATTCGGCTGCGGAAGTGCTCTATGGCCACACGCGCGAACAGTTTCGCGGGATGAGTTTGGACGCGGTGCTGGTGAATGAAGAGAACGGCCCCGCATCCGGCAGCCCGCGGCGGCACCGCACCAGCAACGGCCGCATCATCGACGTTGAAATGGCCCAACACCAGATCGATTTCGGTGGGCATCCGGCGCAACTGGTTGTGCTGATGGACGTCACGGGACGCCGCCAACTCGAAGACCAGTTGCGGCAGGCACGGAAAATGGAATCGGTGGGCATGCTGGCCGGCGGCGTGGCGCACGATTTCAACAACCTGCTGACCATCATCGCGGGTTACAGCCAACTCATCTTGAACGCCCTGGAGCCCGGCAGTCCGAACCACTATGCGGCGGAGCAGATTCTGAAAGCCGGGGAGCGCGCGGCCGCACTGACCCAGCAGTTGCTGGCCTTCAGCCGGCCGCGGTTA
This sequence comes from Candidatus Solibacter sp., assembly GCA_025361425.1. Classification (GTDB taxonomy): domain Bacteria; phylum Acidobacteriota; class Terriglobia; order Bryobacterales; family Bryobacteraceae; genus Solibacter. The sequence continues at coordinate 5,246 of JANYAH010000009.1, forward strand.
TTGCAGCCCAAGGTGCTGGACCTCAACAAGCTGGTCACAGGCCTGAGCACGATGCTGGGGCGCCTGATTGGCGAAGATGTGGATTTGCAACTCGTGCTGCGGCCGGACCTGGGCAGAGTGAGCGCGGATCCGGGCCAGATGGAACAGGTACTGATGAATCTGGTGGTGAACGCGCGCGACGCCATGCCGAAAGGCGGCACCCTCACCATTGAGACCGCCAACGTGGAACTAGACGAAACCTGCTCCGTGCGCCACCTCGCGGTGAAACCCGGGCCGTACGTTCAGATCGCCGTAAGCGATAACGGCGCCGGCATGGATGAAGCTACCATGGCGCGCTTGTTCGAGCCCTTCTTCACCACCAAGGGCGTCGGCCGGGGCACGGGGTTGGGGCTCTCCACGGTGTTCGGCATCGTGAAGCAAAGCGGCGGGAATCTGGACGTGTACAGCGTGCCCGGCCGTGGCACCTCGGTGAAGGTATACCTTCCGCGTATCGACCAACCGGCGGCGGTGGAAGCCGAATCGTCTCGCAGGCATGTGGCGTCCGGGTCGGAAACGGTCCTGCTGGTGGAAGATGACGAGATAGTGCGCCGCCTGGTGCGCGACACCCTGGTGCGCGCGGGCTACAAAGTGATGGACACGTCCGATCCATTGGAGGCGCGACGCCTATCGGGCAGCTATCGCGGGATGATTCACCTGCTGATTACGGACGTGGTCATGCCCAAGGTCAGTGGGCGGGAACTGGCCGAGGAACTGCACGGGCGGCGGGGCGGCATGAAGGTGCTGTACATGTCCGGCTACACGGACAACGCTGTCGTCAACATGGGCATTCTCCACAAGGAAGTGGCTTTTCTGCAAAAGCCCTTCACGCCGGCCACGCTCACCGAAAAGGTGCGCGAAGTTCTGGAAAGCGGCGGGCGCACGAGCCGCGCCGGGGAATAGCGGCGGTCCCGGCATAACCAACTCTCACAGGACTTGCCCCTCGCGCAGTCGCCGCAGTGCGTCCTCACAGGCGGCGGAGAGCAAGGGGAGGTCGGTCTGGACATGTCTCAGAGCCGGTCTTGGCTGATATCGTCGTAGTCGTGACGCAGCCGGTTTCCGAGCGCCCGTATATCGCGCCAAGGCTGATCTGGCATTAGAACCGGAGCTAACTCGCTCAACTTGGCCGCCGCATCGCTAATCCGTTCCAGGCAACGCTCAACCGCATCGTAGACCAATCGGTTTCCCTCGAACGCAGCCTCATCCATGCCAACCGTGTAGCGTAAAGCCGCTTGCGCGTTCTCGACGATGTCTTCCAGGGGCCGGGCGGGCTTTTCAGAAGGCAAGGGCGCGGTCCTTGTCGATCTCTTTTTGGAAACGCTCCTTGCGCACCGGCTCTTCGACCACATCCACCTTACAGCCGAGCAGTCGGGATAGATGTTGCTCAAGGTCTTCCAGCCTGCCGAAATAGTCAAAGCCGCCATGAGAAAAGTTCTCGGCCAGGCGAACCGCTATATCGACGTCGCCCGGATCGGACTCCCCGCGGGCTGTGGAGCCGAACAAGGAAACGCTCACCACGCCAGCGGCGCGGAACTCCTGTTCATGCGCCTTCAAGGCGCGTATCACCTGGTCGCGGTTCATGGCTTTATCTTGCCCTTACCTTCTTGCCCAGTCAAGGCCCTGGTGAATTCAACGATTGGCTGGGACGCGTTCGCGGCGTTGCAGAAAGCCGCGGACTTATGCCGCTTACATTGGGAGCAGTTGATTGCCCACGATGGCGGCGACTAAGGCGGCGGCGCCCAGGAATGTGCCGAAAGGGAGTTCGTAACTGGCGGGGTCCTTGCCGGCCAGCTTGATGTAGCCATAGCCGATCACGGAACCGGCGATCGATCCCAGGATCAAGGTCAGCAGAGCGCCGCGCAATCCGAGAAAGGCGCCCACCATGGCGACCAGCTTGACGTCGCCGAGGCCGAGCCCCTCGCGATGCCGGATCTTGAAATACAACCATCCGCCGAACCACAGGAAGAACGCGGGCAGGGTGGCGCCGAGGGCCGATTCCGCGATGGAATGGGACCAGCCGGGCAACTCCGCGCCGGCCATCCAAAGGACGGCCTGCGCCGTGACATCGGGCACGGGGACGAAGGCAGAGAAAATCAGGCCGAGCACGATTCCGCCTTTGGTGAATTCATCGGGCAGGGTGCGCTTTTCCAGGTCGCAGAAGATCAAGGCCACGGCGATGGCGGAGAAGACGCACATCTTGAGCGCCGCCGCCGTAAGCCCGAGCGTGCCGACCTGGTAGAAGAAGAGCATTCCGGTGAGGAATTCCACCAGGGGATAACGGAGCGAGATCTTGGCGGCGCAGTGTCGGCAACGTCCGCCGAGCACCAGGTAGCTCAGCAGCGGGATGTTGTCGTACCAGGCGATGGGCTTACGGCAGCGCACGCAATGAGAGCGCGGTTTGACGACACTGCGGTTGCGCGGCCAACGGTGAATGCACACGTTGAGAAAGCTGCCGATGAGCAGGCCGAACAGGAGCGCGAGGAGGGCTTCGATCACAGAGTCACCAGACATAGTATGACGCGCATGGATCACGCGAGTACGCGGCGGTAGGCTTCCAAGGTGCCGGCGACCATGCGGTCCACGGTAAATCGCTCGATGACGGTCCGGCGGGCGGCGGCGCCGATTAGCCGCGCCTTTTCCGGGTGGTCCAGCAGTTGACGGATGGCGGCGGCGATGGCGGCCTCGTCGTTCTCTACGAGGAGGCCGTTTTCGCCGTGGTGGATGACCTCGCTCAGCCCGCCGACATTGCTGGCGATGACGGGCACCGCGGCCGACATGGCAAGCAAGGCGCCAGAGCCGAGGCCCTCGCTGTTGGTGACATAGACCAGGATCGCCGCGTCGGGGATTTCCTCTTCGAGGTGCGAGACCATCTTCAGGCCCATCTGGGCCAGCAGTCCGGAATCCTTTTCCAGGCCCAGCACCTGCTTGCCGTGCGAGACTTCGAGCACGGGCACGCCGTCGTAGACCACGCTGATCTTTTCCTCCGGGACGCCGCCCTCAATCAGCACTTTCTTGACGAATTCCGAGACTGCCAGGTAGCGCCGCGCTCTGCCGTATTTCCAGCGCGAGCCCACCGGGAAAGAGACGCGCCGCGACACCACCAGCGGCCTTCCGCGCAGGAAGGCGCCCAGCGAGTGGCCGCGCGCGTCGTGGGCGTGGATCAGTTGGTGGCTGCGCAGGCAGCCGAGGGCGCGGGTCACGCCCAGAGGTTCCACGCGCCAGCCCAGTTTGCGGGCGGCTACATAGAGGGGCGCATCCTGCCGCGCCAGCAGGGTGGATTCCACGCCGGCCGCAGCCAGCCCTTCCAGCAGCCGCAGCACCTGCCACTGGCCGCCGCGCATCTCTCTTCCGGCATCAAGATGAAGGATGCGCATCAGCTCATGTTTCTCGCTTTGGAGTATTTCAGAAACGTATAGAAGGCGGCCATGTAGGAGATGATGAGGCCTTCCAGCCCGTCGAGGAAGCCGCGCTGGAATACGTAGGCCTTGATGAAATTCCAGGGTGGGTCGAAGATCAGGCTCCACAGCGGCACCGGGACCTTACTGGCCGCCAGTTCCTGGGCGGCGAGGGTGGTGTAGTGGTCGAGCGTTTTGAGATGCTCGGAGAGCGAATCGCAGGTGAAGTGCAGGATGTCGCTTTCCAGGTTTCCGGCGTGCCCCTCGCTGCGAACGCTTTCATGCACGAAATCGCCCACCCACCTGGCTTTGCGCCGGTCGTAAAGGCGAATTTTGCGATCCGGATACCAGCCTGAGTGATAGATCCAACGTCCCAGATAGCGGGCCAGGCGGGGCATGGTGTAGGCGTCGAAGCGCGGACCGGATTTCTTCAGGTTCAAGATTTCGGCTTCCAGCGCTTCGCTCAGCGTCTCATCGGCATCGAGGGAAAGGATCCACTCGTGAGTGGCCTGCTCGGCAGCCCAATTCTTCTGGCCGGCGTAGCCGCGCCATCCCTCCTCGATTACACGCACTCCCAGGTTAGCGGCCAGTTCCACGGTGCGGTCGGTGGATCCGCTATCGAGGATCAGAATCTCATCGCAGCAGCGGAGGCTTTCGATGGCACGCGCGATATTGCGCTCTTCGTTGAGCGTGATAATCGTGGCCGTGATCTTCATCACAGGCCGCCGTCGGCAAACGGTTGATAGGTGAAGCAGAGAATAAAGATGCCGAGCGCCAACCAGGCTAGCTTGCGCCGGGCGTCGCCGAGTTCGGTGGAATCGTAGATGGCCGGATGGCGGCCACCCAGCCACCACAAAATGACCGCCCAGAAAAACCATGCTGACCAAAAGATGCCGAGCGGCAGCATCAGGATGCACAGCGCCTTGCTGACCGCGCGATGGCGTGAGGGAAACAAGGAGTACAAAATGTGGCCGCCATCAAGTTGGCCGATAGGCAGCAGATTCATGGCGGTGGCGAACATCCCCACCCAGGCGGCGCGCGCCACCGGGTGCAGGTAGATATCGGCCGATGCCACGCCCGGGAAGATGGCGCGCTCCAGCAGCCACTGTAGTACGGGAACGCCAAAGTGGTGACTGCCGGCGTGTGCGATACCCGGAATGACCTTGGAAAAAGCGATTCCCACGGCCAGCGCCGGCAGCAGAAAAACGAAGCCTGCCAGGGGGCCGGCAATTCCGATATCGAAGAGCGCCCGCCGGGAGTAGATGGGCGAGCGAATCCGGATGAAGGCGCCGAAGGTCCCCAAAATGGGCGAGGGCAGAAAATAGGGAAGGCTGGAATCCACCTGGTGGAAGGCGGAGGCCAGGTAGTGGCCAAACTCATGGGCCAGCAGAATCAGCAGCAGGGTAAGAGAATAGGGCAGGCCTTGGAGGAGGGCGGAGGGGTGGCTCCAGAAATACCCCCATAAATCCAGGCTATGCTCCAGATCGAACGGCACGTTGCGATCAAAATCGTTCTGCATGGCGGCGCCCACCATGCAGGTAGTCACTAGAGTGAGAGCAAACAGAAGACCATACAGCCAGTAGCGCTCCCGCGGGCGGTACGGGGCAAAAGCGTACGCGCTGGCCGTACCGTATTCGGCAGGGTCAGGGTACGGCGCAGGAGAAGAATCCTGGGATGACACAATAACCGCGGCGCGCAGCGGGCACTACTACTGCAGCGTCTGTAACTCCTTGCCAGGCTTGAAACGCACGGCCTTGCCGGGCGGGATAGAGACTTCCGCGCCGGTACGCGGATTGCGTCCGATGCCGGTTTTGCGAGGTTTCACATTAAAGACTCCGAAACCACGCAATTCGATGCGGTCGCCCGATTCGAGCGCTTTCTTCATGGATTCGAAGACCGTTTCGACTGCCATTTCGGCTTTGGTCTTTGTGATGCCGGTGCGATTCACTACTTCGTTGATGATGTCCAGCTTGATCAAAAACAGCCTCCTGGTCCAGGCGCGGGAAGATCTCGGTTCCCGCATCAGTCAACCACATGATAAGATTGAATTTATTCCCATGTCAAGCGAGAGGTTTCCGGACCGGAGCGCGCCGGTCACCAGCGAGGAATTCCGGCGTGCCTGCGGGCGTTTCGCCACCGGCATCACCGTCGCCAGCGTGCTGGACGCCAAAGGCGCACCGCACGGGCTTACGGTGAGCAGCTTTACCTCGGTATCGCTGAACCCGCCGCTGATCCTCATCTGCCTGGGACACGGGGTTTCCGCCATCCACCACTTCCGCGCGGCGACCCACTTTGGAATCAACGTTTTGGCGAAAGACCAGCGGGCGCTATCCGACCGCTTTGCGCGCCAGGGCCAGAACCGCTTCGAGGGTGTGGCCTGGCAGCCGGGCGTCACTGGGGTGCCCCTGCTACCGGGCGTGCTGGCCGCCATCGAGTGCTCCGTCCACCGGATTGTGCCGATGGGCGATCACGATATTCTGGTGGGCGAGATGGTGCATGCGCTAATCGCGGACGGTGAACCGCTGCTCTACTTCGCCAGTGGCTACCGGAAGTTTTAGGGAACGGCGGCCCGATGTTCTTTTTGGGGCAAACCCTTTAGGAGATCCATGTCGAATCCTCTCTCTTATCTTCACGATCAACTGGAACAATGGCGCGCCGAGGGCACCTACCAGCGTCTGCGAATTCTGGAAACGGCGAGCGCGGCGCAAGCGCGCTTCGATGGCAAACAGGTGATCAACCTGGCATCCAACAACTACCTGGGGCTGACCACGCATCCCAAACTGCGCGAGGCGGCGCTGGAGGCGATTCGCAAATTCGGTGTGGGGAGCGGCGCGGTGCGCACCATCTCCGGCACCATGAGCATTCACATGCAATTGGAGGAGCGCATCGCGGCCTTCAAGAACGTGGAAGCCTGCGTGGTTTTCCAGTCCGGCTTCGCTGCCAACGCCGGGACCGTCGCGGCGATCCTGAGCCCCGAAGACCATATCGTCAGCGACGAACTGAACCACGCCAGCATCATCGATGGCTGCCGCCTCTCGCGGGCCAAGATCCACGTCTTCGCGCACAAGGACGCCGCCGCCGCGGAGAAGATTCTCGGTGAACTCGATTCCGTCCCGGGGCGCAAGCTGTTGATCACCGACGGTGTGTTCTCCATGGATGGCGATATCGGCGCGCTGCCCGGCTTGGCGGAGGCTGCCGAACGCCACGGCGCGATGATGATGGTGGACGATGCGCATGCCTCTGGCGTCTTGGGGCGCAACGGCCGCGGGAGCATCGACCACTTCGGCCTGGATGGACGCGTACATATTCAAGTGGGGACGCTCTCCAAGGCGATCGGCGTGCTCGGCGGGTACGTGTGCGGGAGCCGCGATCTGATCGAGTTCCTCTACCACCGCGCGCGCCCGTTTCTGTTTTCGACCTCGCACCCGCCCGCCGTGGCAGCCGCCTGCCTGGCCGCTTTCGACGTGCTGGAGGAGGAGCCCGAGCGCATCACCCAGCTTTGGGATAACACGCGCTACTTCAAAGTCGGTCTGAGTTCCGCCGGATTCAATACGGGCATCAGCGAGACGCCGATCACGCCGGTGATCGTCGGCGATGCCGCGCTGGCCCACCAACTATCGCGCGAACTGTTCGAGGAAGGCGTGCTGGCGACGGGCATCGGCTTCCCCACGGTGGCGAAGGGCAAGGCCCGCGTGCGCACCATTGTGGCGGCGACGCACACCAGGGCGGAACTCGACCGGGCGCTGGATGTGTTTCGTAAAGTGGGCAAGAAACTCGGGATTCTGGAGTAGCCCGGCGGCTGCCATAAAAAAGGCCGGCCCCCTGGGTGGGGCCGGCCGGAATCATCGGAATCGCTGCAGATTAGAAGTAAATTTTCGCCGCGAGCTGCACGCGCCGGGGGGCGCGGTAGGAGCTGATCACACCGAAGGTGGTGCTGGTGATGTTGGTGCTGGAAATGCCATTCGGGTTGACCAGGTTGAGCGTGTTGAAGGTTTCCAGGCGCAGTTGCAACGTGGCCCGGTTATCATGCACCAGGCTGAAGTTCTTCATCATGCTGCCGTCCCAGTTGGAGAACCCGGGTCCGCGGATGGTGCCGCGGCCCGCATTGCCCGGACGGACGGCGCCCTGCGGTACCGGCTGGAAGCAGGCCGTGTTGAACCACACCGGGCTGGTGGCTGACGGCGCACCCGCGAACTGTTTCGGGGCGTTGGCGTTGGGGTCGCAAACCATGTCCGGACGCGAACTGGCGGCGCTGGTGCCGAGCAACCCGAGGCCGGCCGGATCCAGCCCCGACGTGGCCGCTGTGAACGCGGCGCCCGTCTGGAACGCGAGAATGCCGGAGAACTGCCATCCCTTCAGCACCGCCGCCACGATGCCGTGGCTGTCCTTGAAAATCGGCAGCGTGTAGACGTAATTCATGCTCAGCACATGCTTGCGATCGCCGCCATACGGGCCGTACTCGCCATTGTGCCAGTTGTAGCTGTTCTGCGGAGCGTTGGAACGGTCGCTGCCGTTGTCGGTGAGATTCTTCGACCACGTATAGGCAAGGTTGAACAGCCCGGCGGCGCGGAAATTCTTACGGAAGGAGGTTTGCAGCGAGTGGTAGTTGGAATCGAACGCGGTTGCGAGGGTATTGATGGACGTGAAGCCGAGGAACGGCCGGACGGCGTTGATCCGCGGAGTGTCGGTAGTCGTGAAGATCGTGGCATCCGGAGCGGTGGCGGTGACCGTCTTCAGGCCGGCTGCCAGGGCAGCTCCCGGACGGGCCTGGTTGACGTCCACGATGCCCAGCAGGTGAGTTCCCTTGGAACCGACGTAACCCACTTCGAGCACGGTGTCCTTGGCTAGCCGCTGCTGGATGTTGAAACTCCACTGCTGCATGTAGGGGATGTTGGCCGGGATCTGCGTGGCATGCAGGCCCAGCGGCGCCGCCGACACGCCCAGCGTTCCGGCGCCGATGTTAGTAAACGACGCGTTGGAGTAACTCACGCTCTGCACGTAGGGCGGATTCGCAAAAGTGTTCTGCTCAAAGGTGCCGTAGAGGCCGGAATCGTAATAGATGCCGTAGCCCACGCGGACGGCCGTCTTCCCGGTGCCGAACGGATCCCATGCAATTCCCAGGCGGGGCGCGAAGTTCTTGTATACCTGAGTGCCCACATGGTCGCCATAAGGCGAGTTCTTGCCGCCCACGATGATCCCGTTCATTCTGGGATTGTTTCCCGTGCCAGTGATGACATTGCCGTTGGCCGGATCGATCTGCGGCGCGTTCGCGGGGTTATAGGTGGACGGTGCGAAGTTGGTCAGCAGGTTGGCGCTGTCGGTGGGCTGGCCGAAGAAACTCCAGCGCACGCCGGCGTACAACGTCAAGTGCGGGTTCAATTTGAAATCGTCTTGCAAGTAGGCTTCGTGCTGCCACGCCCAGATGTTGGGAGTGATATCGGTGGAGGGCATGGTGAACGTTGCCACGTTGCCCAACAGGAAATTCGCCCACGCCTGCTGAAACGTGGTGGTCCCAGTCTGCCCGCCGGCCGCACTGAATCCGAACGCACCCTGCTGTCCGGCGGCATTTTCCGTCTTGTTGTAGCGGTTGGTGTTGAACCCGAGCTTCATGACGTGGCGGCCCTTGATCCAGGTCACGTTGTCCAACACCGTGTAGTTGCGGTTCAGCTCGTGATACGGTCCGTAGCCAACGATGCCCGTGCCGCCCGTGAAGGAGAGGTTCGGCACTACGCCCTGCGTGTTAGGGAACGGTTCGGCGGGGTTGATGTCCGGGCTGTTCGCCTTGGCGGTCATGCCAATCGGCAGCGCCGCGATCCGGCTCTGCGAGAAGTTGAACGCGGCTTCGTTTAGGATGGTGGGTCGAATCGTGTTCACCGCACGGAACACCATGCTGCGTCCGGGCGAGTTGGTGGTAGTCACAGCGCCGCCGGGGATGGCGGAGCCCTGGAAGAGTCCACCGGGTTCAACGGTGGGGATTTGATCGATGGCGAACTTGCCCCAAATGCTGAACCTCTCGTTGAAAGTGTGGTCTATGCGCGCCAGGTACTGATCGGCGTTGTAGAGGTTGCGCTGCGCAAAGAATCCGCCGGTGGTGGCCCCCACCGTGTTGATGGTGGAAAGCGGCAGCTTGCTAAAGATGTCTTTGATGTAGGCCGCCGAATTGGCGTTGATCAGGTTGGCGGGGATCTGATTGACGATGGTCCCACCTGTGGGGCAACCGCCGGACGCGACAGTAATGCAGACAGGCTGGCTGAAATTGCCGGTCAGCATGGCCGCTGTGGGCAACGTGGGGTTGAAGGTTGTATAGGTGATGATGCGGCGGTGTTCCTGCGAGTAAAAGAAGAAGGTGTGGTTCCTGTCTCTGTTGAACTTGCCGGGAATGTAGACGGGGCCGCCGATGTTGCCACCGAAATTGTTCCAGCGCAGTGGCGGAATCTTGGCCTTGCAGTTGGCATTGTTGACGCAACTGGCGCTCGGGTTGTCCTTGTCAATCGGGTTGACCCGGTTGGCGTTGTTGGCCCAGTTGTTGGCGGCCAGCGCATCGTTGCGGAAGAACTCCAGCAGGCCGCCATGGTAGCGGCTGTTGCCGCTCTTAGTGATCACGTTGATCTGTGCGCCGCCGGCGCGGCCGGTATCGGCGGTGTAGAGGGCGCGCTCCACCTTGAACTGCGAGATGGAATCCACGCTGGGAAACGTCATCAGCGTCAGGTTGCTGCCGCGGTCCACGTTATCGGCGCCATCCACCGTCCAGTTGTTGGCGGAGTTGCGCGTGCCGTTGATGGAGTACGGAATCACGGCGGCGGTCCCGGAAGGGGCGGAGTTGCCGATGTACAGTTCGTCGGTGGGGCCGGAAACCACGCCCGGCATAAGGGCGACCAGTTGTTCGTAGTTGCGCGTTCCGAGAGACAACTCGCGCACCTGCGTGCCGTCAATGGTGGTGGAACTGGCGGGGGTGCCGAGTTCCACGGATACCGCCGATTCCTCGACGGTCACCGTGTCGGTGATGGCGCCGACTTGAAGCGTAATGTTGATCTTGAGATCGTCACTCACGTTTAAGATAATGCCAGTGCGAGTCTCGGTCTTGAACCCGGCTAGTTCCACCTGGACGGAATAGATACCCACGGGAATCAGCGGCGCGGCATAGCTGCCGGTCGGGTCAGTGGTGATGGTGCGGATCACCTGATTGCGGTCCGTGTTGGTGACCGTAATCTTTGCGTTGGGCACCACCGATCCGCTCGGATCGAGAATAGTGCCGCCGATGGTTCCCGAAATATTCTGTGCGGTTAAGCCCGTCGCCAGACAGGCGGTGAGAATCAGTACTGCTTCTAAGCTTTTCATTTTGCATCCAAAACAATCCATGGCAGACCTCCTTGCATTTTTACAAGATTATGTCATCCTAATCATAGTATGTTAATGGCTGGGGCGCTGGACAAAACCCTACCCGTGCCACTTTATCATCAGCTTCAGGCCGTTCTGAAGGCTGAGATCGAGTCGCGCAAATGGCGTGCGGATGAACAGCTTCCGAACGAAACCAAGATCGCCGAGCGCTTTGGCGTCAGTAAGATCACGGTTCGGCAGGCCCTCCAGAAACTGGCGGAACAGGGTTACATCCGCAGGGAGCACGGGCGCGGCACATTTGTCGCCCGGCGCAAGTTCGACGAAGGGCCGCGGGAACTGACCAGCTTTACGGAGGAGATGCGGCGCCACGATTTGGCCGCCACGTCACACGTGCTGGGGCAGTCCGTGGTGGAGGCGGATGCCAGGGTTGCCGATGCGCTCCTGCTCCCGCTGCACTCGCCCATTTTTGTGCTGAAGCGAGTCCGGCTGGCTGGCGGCGAGCCAATGAGTGTCCAGACCGCCCACATTCCGGCCGCATTCGTGCCGGATCTTAAGGTAACCGAAGATACTTCGCTCTACGAGGTTTTGCAAAGCCGCTACCAGTTGTACCCGGCACGGGCGAGAGAAACCTATTTTGCCGCCGCGGCGGAAGCGCCTGCGGCCGAACTGCTCGGCATACCGATTGGCGCGCCAGTTTTCACCGTGGAACGGGTGACGCATCTGCCCAACGAAAGGCCTTTTGAATTCGTCCAGTCGGTGGTCAGGGGAGACCGCTACACCATCGTGCTCGACCTGGTAAAGCCGGGCGCCACTTCACGCGACCCGCAGTCCAACGCCCTCCGGTTGTCAACCAGCTAAAATGAGGGCAGCGAATCCTGGCTGCCGGCGGCTTTCAGCCGGCGCTTGCCGAGTGCGAGGCATTGCGCGTGGCCCGAAAGAGCCGCTTAAAAGGCGGCTGCAAGATTGCCTGCCCCACTACACTAGTGCGCCGCCACCGGGACGAACGGGCTGATCAAATTGCCTGCGCCATCGAACTCGCAATCCATGGCCGCCTCGATCTCCAACGCGGCGTTGTTTTCCACTTCGCCCCGGACGTTGTCGCTCACGGCCAGGCGCGTCAATTCCATCGTGTTGCGGATCCAGCCGTACGTCACTTCATCAAGCGCCAGCCGTCCTACTGTGGGCGCGATGCGTTCCAGGCACTCCCGGTCGGTGGGGAAATGGATCGGCGTGCGGATGGCCGCCGGCGTGTTGGCGGTCAACGAATTGATCCACGTCGGCTCCCAGTTAATGCGCTTCACCAGGCGCTCCGTTACCACGTCGGCCATGCCCATGCCCACGGAGCTGTTGTAGGTGTGTTCGCTCAGATTGCGGACGAAAATTCGCTGAAACTTCGGCGTATCGGGCCAGGGGTTGTACTGGCCCTGGACGCCCCGGTTGGCCACCTTCGTATCCATGCCCGCGCCGGAAATATTCTTGCCGATCTCGTCCATAATCAGGATGTCCAGGTCCATCGGGATCTTGGCCATCCAGGTCTTGACCAGCGCCAGGTTAGCCTCCTCGCGCGCTTCCATCACTTCCACCGGCACGGCGTCGATCTTGGCCGTGTTGTGATACGCGTCCTCCAGTATCGCCAGGCCGCCCAGAATTTTGCCCGATTTCAACACCTGCCGGCCCACGCTGCGGACCACATGTTCCAGGCCGAGACGGTAGGCATACGAGTGATAGCGCTGCGCGCCGGCGAATTTCCCGAGGCCAATGGCCATCATCTTGAACAGCCCGCTCTCAATCTTCCCGGCGAAATCGGTGTGCCACTTGACCCGGCCTACCAGCATCACCCCGTCGGCGTCGTATGCCACCTTATCCATGAACGCTTCGATGCCGTCGGAGGTCTTGCCCAGCGACACCACTTCCAACTGGCTGATCAGCGGGCAGCCCATGCTGGCTTCGGTGATCCCGTAGCTGGCCAGCACCTCGGCCTGGCCGGCCGCATTGGCCGCGCCGTGACTTCCCATCGCCGGGAAGAGCAGCGGCTGCATGCCCTGTTCCTTCCAGTACTCAACCACGTTGTGCACGATGGTGGCAATGTTGCTGATGCCGCGGCTCCCCACCCCGATGGCGACGCGCGCACCGGGCTTCAAGCGCTGGGCGAACCCGCTGGCGGCGAGTTGTGCGCGCACGGTGGCGGCGACATCGACGATCTTGCGATCTGGAAACTTCTGGCGAACTACGAGCAGGCGGGGAAATTGCATGTCCTATTTATTTTATCTTATGTGGGACAGCGTTCCTGGCCGGTCGGGTTTGCGTATCAACTTGGATTGGACAATTCTTGCCGGCTGAAGCCCGCCCCACCTCTGCTACGATTGGGACAGGAGTATTGTCTGACCAAGAGCGACCTGAACCCGACCGCTGAAACTCAACCCGAAACCCCAACATGGCTGATTGCTGTGCGTGCCGCGGAAGCCAAGCAAGCCACCAACATCAAGGTTTTGGACTTGACGGACATCACGGCCTTCGCCGATTATTTCGTGATTTGCACGGGCGCCAACTCCAAGCAGGTCCAGGCGATCAGCGACGAGGTGGGCCTTCAGTTGAAGCATAAAGCGCGCGAACTGCCCAACGGCCTGGAAGGCTACAACCAGTCCGAATGGGTGCTGGCCGACTATGGCGACCTGCTGGTACACATTTTTTCAGCGAAAGCGCGCGATTATTACGATTTGGAGCGCCTCTGGCGCACCGGCAAGAACGTCGAAATTCCGCCCGAGTGAAGATTTACCTCTACTTCATCGGCAAACCGAAGGACGCGCACGCCAACGCCATCGCCGCGGATTTCCTGGGGCGCGCCGCCCGCTATTCCCCGTGTGAGATGCGCGAAATCCGTCCTGAGCGAGTCGATCTATGGGACAAACACCCCTCAGCCCGCAAAATCTTCCTCGACCCCGCCGGCAAGCCGATGGATTCCGGGGGGTTCGCGCGAGTGGTCGCCAAGGCTGAAATGGAAGGCCGCGACCTGGTGTTCCTCATCGGCGGCCACGACGGACTGCCCGCCGGATGGGCCGCCCGCGCGGACCAATTGGTATCGCTGTCCGCCATGACGTTCCCTCATGAACTGGCGCGCGCCATGCTCGCCGAGCAGATCTACCGCGCCTTCGCGACCCTGCGCGGCCATCCCTACCCCAGGTAGTGAAATAGCTTACATTTGCTCCACGGTCCCCACTCGCGTTAACGTAGGGCTTGGATGTCCTGGTTCAAGCGCGACAAAGGGGACGACAACAAACTCCCCAAATTAAATGACAAGGATCGTAAGGTCCGCACCGAAGGTCTGTGGCAGAAGTGCGAAGGCTGCCGCCAGATCGTCTGGAAAAAGGACCTGGAGACCAACTGGAACGTCTGCACCAAGTGCGGCGCGCACAGCCGCATTGATGCCGTCACGCGCCTGAAACTGCTGCTGGATGACGGCGAGTACACGCGCTACGATACCGACTTGCGCTCCAGCGACCCGCTAGGCTTCGTCGATAGCAAGCCGTACAGCGAGCGTCTGCGGAGCATGCAGCAGGCCACCAAACTGAGCGACGCCATGATCGCCGCGGCAGGCCGGCTGGGCGGCCGTCCGGTACAGGTTTGCGCCATGGAACCGCGCTTTATCGGCGGCAGCATGGGCTCCGTGGTGGGGGAAATGATCATGCGCGCCATTGAGCGCAGCATCGAACACCGCCAGCCCTTGCTGATTGTCTCCGCTTCCGGAGGGGCGCGCATGCAGGAGGGCGCGGTCAGCCTGATGCAGATGGCCAAGATTTCCTCCGGGCTGATGCGCCTCGACGAAGCGCGCCTGCCCTTCATCAGCATCCTGACCGACCCGACCACGGGCGGAGTCACTGCCAGCTTCGCGATGCTGGGCGATCTCAACCTTGCGGAACCGGGGGCGCTGATCGGCTTCGCGGGGCCGCGCGTGATTGAGCAAACCATCCGGCAGAAACTGCCCGAGGGCTTTCAGCGCAGCGAATTCCTGCTGAAGCACGGCATGCTGGACGCCGTAGTGCCGCGCCTGGAACTGAAACAATACGTGGCGACGGCGCTGCGTTTTTTTGTGGATTAAGTGAATTACCCCGATTCGGTTCAGTTCCTGTACGCGCTGGGCAACGAAATCCAGACGGCCAAACTCGGTCTGGAGCGCATCGCCCAAGTGCTAAATGCTCTGGACCGTCCGCAGGACCGCCTCCGCTTCGTCCATGTTGCCGGCACCAATGGGAAAGGCTCCACCTGCGCGATGATCGCTTCCGCGCTGCACGTCGCGGGGCGGCGCACGGGACTCTACACCTCGCCCCATCTGGCCGAGCCGACCGAGCGTATCCAGATCGATGGCCGGCCGATTTCCGCGGAGCGTTTCGCCGGCGCCTTCGAACGCGTGCATGCCACCGTGGAGCGGCTGCTAGCCGATGGCGCGACGGACCTGCACACCACGTACTTTGAAACGGTGACCGCCATGGCGCTGCTGGTCTTCGCCGAAGAAGGGGTGGACACGGTGGTGCTGGAGGTGGGGCTTGGCGGGCGGTTGGACGCCACCAACGTGGTGACGCCGGAATTGTGCGTGATCACGCCCATCGATTTCGACCACGAGGCGTTCCTGGGACGCAGCCTGGAAGCCATCGCGGGCGAGAAAGCGGGGATTCTCAAGGCCGGGGTGATGGCAGTTTTTGCACGCCAGCGCAGCCAAGCGGCCGCGGTGCTCGAACGGCGCGCCGAGCAACTCTGCATTCCGGTGGCGCGCACGGAGGCGTGGAGCATCGAGGATCTGGAACTGGACGCGCGCGGCAGCCGATTTCTACTTAGCGGCGAACTCGATCTGAAGATCGTGTGCCCGCTGGCCGGCGAGCACCAGGTGGAGAATGCCGCCACCGCCGCCGTGGCGCTCACGCGGCTGGGGATTTCCGAACCGGAAATCATCGCCGGAATTGCGCAGACCCGCTGGCCCGGACGATTGGAGCGCGTTTCCGAACATCCGGAGATCATCCTCGATGGGGCACATAACCCCGCCGGGGCGCGTGCTTTGGCGGCATACATCGCGCGCTTTTATAGCGGCCGGCGCGTGCGCTTGATCTATGGAGCGATGCGCGACAAAGCCATCGACGAAATCAGCGGAATTCTGTTCCCGCACGCGCAACAGGTCATCGTCACCGCGCCGCGCCAGGCGCGCGCGCTGGACCCGGAATCCATTCGGCAGGTGGCCGAGCACCCCGATCTGCGCACCGCCGCGAATCTGCGGGATGCGCTGGCCATGGTGGGGGACGCGGCGGCGGAGGACGTGGTCTTCATTACCGGCTCTC
The DNA here is from genome assembly GCA_025361425.1 of Candidatus Solibacter sp. Lineage (GTDB taxonomy): Bacteria > Acidobacteriota > Terriglobia > Bryobacterales > Bryobacteraceae > Solibacter. Next base: position 21,339 of record JANYAH010000009.1, read on the forward strand.
TGTTCCTGGTGGCGGAAGCGCGGGAAATGCTGGTTGCCTAGTGGGCGAAACCATGAGTCTCGTCCGCTCCCTGCTGTTCTCCACGCCCTTGATCGCGCTCTGCACTATCGTGATGGGAACGCTTTCCCTGATCGCTTCCTTCTTCGACCGCACGGGAAATTCGCAACACCAGGTGGCGCGCGCGTGGGCCCGGATGCTGCTGGCGGTCAGCTTCATACGGGTGCGGGTGGAAGGGTTGGAAAAGTTGGATCCGCGCGGCGCCTATGTGTTCGTGGCCAACCACGGCAGCTTTATGGACATTCCGGCGCTGCTTGCTTCGCTGCCGCAGCAGTTCCGTTTTTTTGCCAAGAAGGGGCTGTTCAGCATTCCCTTTCTGGGCACGCATCTGCGGCGCGCCGGACATCTCGCGGTGGACCGCTCCAGCCCGCGCGCCTCTTTGAAGACCATGCTGGAAGCGGCGCGCATCATCAGCGTGCGCGGCGTCTCGGTGTTGAACTTTCCGGAAGGCGGGCGCTCTGCCGAGGGGCTGCACGAATTCAAGGAGGGCCCCGCGTACATCGCCATCAAAGCCGGAGTGCCGGTGGTGCCGGTGGCCATCGTGGGCATGCGGGAACTGCTGCCCATGGGCGCAATCCATCTGCGCAGCGGCAAGGTGGTGCTGCGCGTGGGAGACCCCATCGCCACCAAAGGGATGGAAGCCTGCGACCGCACGGAGTTGACCGCGCGGCTCCACCGCGAGGTGTCGCAATTGCTCGCCGCGCGGTAAACTCTGGGCATGGGCCTCTTTGGCTTGCGGCGCATGGCCGCGACGCTGTGCTTTGTGGCCGCTCTGCCGGCCGCCGATTTCACCACCTATATTGGAGACGCCAACGAGTATCGCGTGGCGCGCGTGGTCGCCGACGCTTCCGGGAACACTTACGTTGCCGGCAGCCGCGCCGGTGGAATGTTTGTCATGAAGCTGGACATCGCGGGCAAGATCGCGCTGTTCGCCACGGTCAGCGGAAAGGGCACGGACCAGCCGAACGATCTGGCGGTGGATGCGGCGGGCAACCTCTATCTGGCCGGCGCGACCAACTCGCCGCTGCTGCCGCTGCGCAATGCGATGCAATCCACTCCGGGACCGGGCTTTGTGGTGAAGTTTAACCCGGACGCTACGCAGTTGATTTTCGCGACTTACTTCCCCGCCGCAATCCAGGCGCTGGCGCTGGACCCGGCGGGCAATCTATACGTCACGGGCTCCACTTACTCCGCGGCGTTCCCGGTCACGCCCGGCTTGCCGGCGGGGACGGTGACTCCATTCAACTCGCTCAACGCCACGTCCGCCGCCTTCGTCACGAAAATCTCCGCGGCGGGCGACCGCATTCTGTATTCGACGCGCATTTCCGGCCAGCAGAAGAACTGCGGTGCGGGCAGCAGTTGCTTCGTGAGCAGCCGCAGCACAGTGGGGACCGCCATCGCGGTGGACGCGGCGGGCAATGCCTATCTCGCCGGAAACACCGACACCACCGACCTGCCCACCACCACGGGCGCGCTGCTCGCGCAAGGCACCGGAGCGTTTGTGGCGAAGGTGAACAGCGCTGGAACGGCGCTGGTGTACCTGACATACCTCGGGCCGGGCTACAGCCCGGCGGGACCCAACACCAATCCCGCAAACTCCGTGGCGGCCATCGCGGCCGATGCGGCGGGCAACGCCTACCTGACGGGCTCGACGGCCGACGACGCTTTCCCGGCCACCGGCGGCGCCTTCCAGACGGTGCGGATGGGCGGAACGGACGCGTTCGCCGCCAAGCTGAATCCGCAGGGCAACGCGGTGGTGTGGGCGACCTACGTGGGCGGCAAGGGCACGGATGCCGCGCGCGCGATCGCGCTCGATGGGACGGGCAATATCTGGCTCAGCGGGACGACCGATTCGCCAGACTTCCCCAACCAGCAAGGCTGGTCGCAAGGCAGCGATTTCGTGGCGGCGCTGAATGCCGCGGGCTCGGCCCTGACTTACAGTGCGCGCTTGCCGAACGATACCGCCGCCGCGAGCCTTGCGGTGGATGCCGCCGGCGCGTTGCACTTTGCAGGCTACGGCGGCTTGGTTTCGATGGTCTCGCCCACGCAGCCCGGAGTGCCGCACATCTTCGGTATTGCCAACGCGGCATTCGGTCCGGCCGGCGGGCGCATCGTCGGGGGAGAGCTGATCTCCATCTACGGGCCGCACATTGGCCCCGCCACACCCGCGACGGCCGTTCCCGACGCCTCGGGCATGATGCCCAAATCTCTGGCCGGAGTGCAAGTATCCATCAACGGGTCTCCGGTTCCGCTGCTCTACGCGTCGGGTTCACAGGTGAACGCGGTGACGCCGCTGCGCCTTTCGGGCGTCACCGCACGCGTGCGTGTCAGTGTCAACGGCGTGGAGACGGCGGACTTCGTGGCGACCGTCGTGGCGGCCAATCCCGAAATCTTCCAACGCGCCGATGGCACGGCGGCAGCCGTCAATCAGGATGGCAATATCAACTCGCCGGAACATCCGGCGCAACCGGGAAGCGTCGTGGCCATCTGGGCCACGGGGACCGGAGCGACGCCTTATGGCATTTGGCAGGATGGCCGCCTCGCCGCGGACGCGTCGGATTTCGCCTGTTGCCAGGTCTACGTGCAAGGGCGTCCGGCCAACGTGTTGTACGGAGGCGCGGCGCCGGGAATAATCGCGGGCGTGGTGCAGGTCAACTTCCAATTGCCGGTGCAGTTGGTGAGTTACGGCCCCACGGTGTTGTCGCTCAGCGCGGGCGGCATGACTGCGTACCCGGTGCGG
>JANYAH010000021.1 GCA_025361425.1 Candidatus Solibacter sp.
CGGCTCCCACTCTTCTCCCCCGTCGCGTTCGATCCGGTCCTCGCGATTTTCTCGTTTTTCCTGCTCGATGCGCAGCTCGCATTCTTCGCGCTCCTCGCAACCGTCGCTCATGACTCCTCCTCTTTTAAGTGTAAGTGAATAAGTCCGCCGGCCGAATCCCGTCTGACCGTAGAATGCCGTAGGGGTAGAAGTCCTGGCTGGATATTCGGTGAGCTTTCGGCAAGCCTGCGTAACCGCCGCCCAGCGCAAAAATTTATTGCTCAACCTGGGCCCAGGGCGGTCCGATAGCACCACGGCATCCATTCCCGGGGGCTGGCAGCGACCTGGGCGGCATGCCGCATTAATTCCACCAGGTAGTCGAACGAATTCACGCCGTTCAGTTGGCAGGTATGAATCAGACTCATGAACAGGTCTCCCACCTGCGCGCCGTTCAAGGTGCGGTAGAACAGCGCATTTTTGCGATGCAGCACCGCCAGTTTCACGGCCCGCTCGCAAACGTTGTTATCCAACGGCGCGCCGGAATCCCGAAGAAACAGCGTCAGCTTCTTCCAGTGCCTTTGCATGTAGGTGATCGACTTGCCCAGCCCCGAATTCGGCTCCACCTTGTGTGCGCTGAATTGCTCCCGCATCCACCCCTCTAACCCCTCCATCAGCGGCCGGCTGTGCTGGTCATGGAACTCCAGCCGCTCCATCAGCGTCATCTTCCGTTCTTTGGTAACCGCGTCGTTGGCATACACGCCGCCCAGCGTCTCCAAAACATAGCGGCACTCGGCGGGAAAGTTCCCCGCCAGTTCCACAAACTGCCGTCTTCCGTGGGCTAGACAATTGGCCAACAGCAGTTCCACGCCCGCGCCCAACTTCGGCACATTGCGCGAGAGCGCATCCGACATCTGAATGGCCGGCCCCATCTGCGCTGCCCGCTGCTTCAGCACATCCGCCAGATTCTCTCCCGCATGCTGCCGCCCGCTAAAATACAGCGCTATCCGCCGCTCCCAAGCGCCCTCCGGTCCCGCCGCATCGCGCACCACCGACACGACGGCGGAAGTAAACACGCCCGTCCGCTCATCCCCCTCCGGCCGCTCCATCTTCAGGATTCTCACGCTGGTGTCGTCGTTATGAAACAGTTCGCCCTGCGCCGCCTGGCGGATCAACTCATCGCGCGCCGGTTGGAGCAGCACGGCCGCCTCTTCCACGATCTCCCACTGCGTCGCCGCCGGCAGCGGCACCCCCCACCGCTGCTCCAGATTCTCGATCCGATTGAACGGCATCCCACTGCCATACTTCAGTTCCGCGATCATCGCCATGGCCGTCTCGTCGTACTTCTCCGGCCCCACGCCCTCCGGCTCCGGCGCCGTGAACATCTGTCCGCAGGCATTGCAGCGAAATTGTTCCAGCGCATACACGGTTGCCGCCAACGGCGCTTGCCCCACGATGCGCACCAGCGGCCGAGGCTCCTTTTGCGCGTACACCTTCCCCTTGGGACATTCCGGGCACGCGCAGCCCGGCTGGAGATGCGGATGCGGCACGGCCACTTTCTTGGCCCCGGTATAGGCCGATGCCGGGGTGCGTCCGTGCCCGTTCGCCTTTTTTCCTGGGGTGGCTGGCGGTTCCGTCGCCGCCGCGTCGCTCCCGGCAGCGCCCACCACCGTGCGCGTCTTCTCCGTGCTGCGATGGGCTGCCAGCATCTCCACCAACGTGTGCAGCGTGGTCTTGATCTTGTGGCAATCCGGCTCGCTCAGCGGCGCCTGTTGTGCCTGGTCCAGCAACTGGTCCAGTTCACCGAGGTTGACGTCGAGGCGCCTCCGTTTCATCGAGCGCCTCCGCTTAACAGTTCCCGAAACCGCCGATGCAAGGGCAGCGCCAGCACCTGCTTGATGGAACGGTTCGGCCGGTGCGTCAGATCGGCCTTGCCCCGTCCCGTCGTCTCCCCCAGCACCTTCCAGTTCGCCGCCAGATAACAGGTTCCCCGGAAGCGCTCCGGGTCCACGAAGGTCTCCAGCAGATAAATCGGATGCGCATACTGAGCTTGCCAATCCGCCGGAATGCGGGCCGCCATGCGCCCCAAAATATGCGACGCCAGATGCGGCACTTGCACCCACGGCAGGATGAGAAACCGCGTGTTGTAGGCGATCAAATGAAGGTTCTGCCGCCGCGCTTGCGGACTCCAGCCGATGTAGCGGTCGCGCGCGCCCAGATGACGGGGAGACGAAGACCACGCCAGAGCTGCCACCGGCCGGGTGACGCCCCGCGCCCACACCAGATACTTCAGGTGCTCCCCCACCGGCTGCTCATAGCCGAGATAGTGATACTGCTCCATCAGGCTATTGAAGAGCGGCTCGTCGGCGGTGCGCCGCACGGGTTGGATTTCGATTCCGCCCAGCGCGCTCAGGGGCATGGCCAGCGGCGCCGTATCGATGAGGAAGGGCGCGGGCCGTAAGCGCGCGTTGCGGCATTGGCCTGCAATGTGGCGGCGCACTGGCGGCAATGCGATCTCGCCGGCCCGCTCCAACAGCAGCAGCAAACCACGGCAAACCACATCGCGCAAGGCGCCATTGGCCTGTTTCCACCCCAGGGCCTCACACAACTGGCGCGACAGCTTCCACCGGCTGCTGTCTGGACGCGCTGCGATAAACTCCCGCAGAAAGACCACTTGCTCGCCGCTAATCGTCTGACCGCGGTAACGCCATGTTTCCGGCATAACTGCAAGATGCCAGAAGGCGCGTCAGAACGCAAGCACTTTCTTCAACTTACTTTCCGCCACACCGGAGCCGCGGCCACATCCGGGTTGCCCGCGGCAAACAACAACTGCGCCTGATGCGCTTGCAACTCCCGCGCCGTCTCGCCCTCGGGCCACCACCGGAATCTGCCCTTCGACAGTCGT
>JANYAH010000002.1 GCA_025361425.1 Candidatus Solibacter sp.
GATACAAACAGATTCCGGCGCTCATCAAAGAATTGGAAGCTCTGGCGCCGTCTAAGTTGGGGGTTGTCAAACGGAGAAAGGCGTCGTAGAGTGGGTTACGCGGGAGTTGCTACTTTCAACGGAGTTCCGGGCATTCTCTCCATCCGCGGCCATTGCCTCAAGCTGTCTCACAGCTCGCTGCGACTCAATTTGGTATGGTTTCTTCATAGCGACTCTCCTTTTTTCTCCGCAAAAGAAATTGCTTTCAGCCTATCAAAGGCTTCGAGCGGGGAGTCGCTACTTTCTACGATCTACCGGGCATTCTCTTCAGCATCTGCTGGTGGGCTCTCCCTCAACTTCAGCTGCCCAGGCGATTGGAGTTGTTCAGCCGAATCAGCTATTCATTTTACCTGACGCATGGATTGGCCCTACTTGCGCTCGCGGCGACGCAGTTGCCTTTTCCGATCTCCATGCCGCTGGCATTCGTCTGCGCAGTCATTGGCGCATCTCTTGTTCACCGGTTGATTGAAAAGCCGTTATCACGTGTCCGGGTGACTGTGGATAGCAGTAATCCAGTGATAGTCGGAAATTTCGCATCCCATCCGACGGAACGTCGTGAGAGTACAACCACTCCCTTACGGTCGTGGCTCTGAGGGGAGCGCACTGAGTACATGGCATACGGGCGTGCGTGCTGCATGCTATCGGCGGGTAAATTTGCTATCCATGAGCACCCACACGTTGGGGTCCAGTTCAACCGATGAGGGTTCTTTGTCCGCGGCAATCTCGAATTTCTGCGACTTGAGGGTGCACACGATGCGCTGGACGGCCGGGGGCGCACTGGCGACGGTGACGGCGATCTCCAGGGGAAGGCGGTAGGGCGCGCCGGACTGGGTCTGGGCCAGATCGATCTCGATCGTCTTGGCCGCGGCGTTGAACTTCCATCCGCCGGAAACGATGGGGGAGCCGGGGCGTAAGAGCCACTGCTCGAAGAACCAGCCCAGGTCGGCGCCGGCGGTCTCTTGCATCACACTCCGCAGATCTTCGGTGGAAGCATTGGAATCGCGAAACCGGCGGTAGTATTCGCGGATTCCGGCCCAGAACTTTTCCGTGCCCATGATGCCGCGGAGCATGTGCAGAGCCCAACCGCCCTTCTGGTAGACGATGCTCGCGGGCGCGCGCCCGTTCTGGATCTCAGGGAGATTGTCATGGATCACCGCCATGCCAGGGGTGCGTTTTTCCATGCGGAGGATGCTGGTTCGGGAACGCCGCATGGCGCCGAGGAAGGTGTCGCGGCCCTCATAGAATTCCGTGGCGAGGGACGCGAAATAGGTGGCGAAGCCCTCGCTCAGCCAGGCCTCGTCCCAATCCTTTTGAGTGACGGAATCGCCAAACCACTGATGCGCGATCTCATGCGCCACCAGATCGAAGGCGGGGCGGTTGGTGACGCTGCGTTCGCCAAAGAAGATGGCGCTGGCGTGCTCCATGGCGCCGTCCATGCCGGCCACCTGGACGTCGGCCAATTTTTCATAAGGGTACGGGCCGATGTGGGAGGTGAAGAACTCGATGGCCTGGCGGGTGGGTTCTTCGAAGGTGAGGATGCCGTTGTCGCGATCCTGCGGGAAGACCCAAGTTTCGAGAGGCACACCGGCGGCGGTGCCGAAATGGCGCGATGAGAATTGCGCGACGCCGATATTGTTGAGCCACGACGCGATGGGCACGGATTGCTTCCAGTGGGTCATTCTGCGGCCGTCACCGAGATCGAGTTCCTCCTGCAGGAGGCCGTTGGCCACCACCTGATATTTGGCGGGCGCGGTGACCAGAAATTCGCTGGTGGCCTTGTCGGAGGGGTGATCGATCATGGGCAGCCACTGGCGCGCGAGGGTGGGCCAGTTCCAACTGAAGAAGGTGCGGTCGCCGAACTTGTTCCTGGCGATGTGCAAGCCGGCTCGGGCGACGCCGCGGTACTTCACGGTGACCAGGCGGCGCTCGGCGGGCGCGGGGGCGGAATCGAGGGTGATGGCGAGGCGGTCGGCGGAGTGGTGGAATTTAAGCGCTACGCCGCGGGAGGAAACTTCGGCGACGGTCATGCCCTTGCCGTCCTTGAGGTTGGCGAGATCGAGCACGACTTGAGTGACGCCAGGTTGCAGGAAGCGCAAGTCCACAGTGGTCTCGCCCGCCACTTCGTCGTTGGCATCGTTGAGCGTGACGCGGAAGGTGTAGTGCTGGGCATCGATGGCGGGCTGCCGCGGGTAGTCGTCGGCGAAGGCCAGCGAGGCGCATAGAACCAGACCGACGGGAAGCAACTTTGGCATAGAGCCTCTTTCGAGTTACTATACTGCAATTCGACCTGATGACCTCTACACTGAAGATCAGCGTGGTGCACACGCGGGAGCTGCACCAGTCGGAGGCTGGCTCGAAAACAGATGTTCGCCAGAGGACACCGCGCTTCGGCAGGCCGGCGAGGGCACCGCCCATGACGGCGAACGCCGCCGCGTTCTTGCGGAACTCTTCGGGGTTCACCTTGTCGAGGGTATCGGAGAGATGCGCCTGATCATACCGGATGCTAGCGCACAAATGGCACGTAGGCCCGTACGCGCTTCCGATACTCGAAGAAGCGCTCGCCGAAGCGCGACGCCAGCAGGCCGTCCTCGGTGTACACGCGAATCTCCGTCCCGGCGACAAAAAGCGCCAGGGAGAGCGCGGCCCACTGCCAGGGCGTGAGCAGAAAGAGAGTGCACGCCAGAATCGCCAGCAGCGAGGTGTAGATGGGATGGCGCACGATGGCGTAAGGCCCGGTGGTGATCAGTTGATGATCTTCGTATAAGCCGGCGTGGACCCGGAATTGGCGGCCGAGATGGCGCACGGCAGTCCACGCCAAGACGGCCGCAACCGGCCCGCAGACGATGGCGCCGGCGATGCGCCACCACTCCGGCGGCGAGCCCGGGGGCAGGCGGCAGGCGAACGCGATGAAGATTGCCACGCACTCCAGAAACAGACCGGCGCGCGTGGGGGCGATGGCGGTGATGGAGGGCCGATTCTGGATGTGCGGCACCCGGAAAGCGAACGGGTACGCCCAGGCGCACCAGGACACGATGAGAATCACCCAACCGAGCAACATTTCACGCCTCAGGGATTGACGATGACTTTGCCAAACTGTTCCTTGTTTTCCAGATACCGATGGGCCGCGCCAATTTCGGCCAGCGGGTAGACGCGGTCCACCACGGGCTTCAATTGCTTGCGGAAGACGAATTTCAGCACCTGATGCAACTCTCCCATGGTCCCCATAAACGACCCCAACAGGCTCCACTGCTTGCTGAAGAGGAAGCGCAGATCGAGCCCAGCGTCAAAGCCGGTGGTGGCGCCGCAGATCACCAGGCGTCCCGCCGGGGCGAGCGATTCCAGGCTCTTGGACCACGTGGCGACACCCACATGTTCCACGACAACATCGACGCCGCGCCTGCCGGTGATCTTCTTGACCTCGGCCGAAATATCCTGTTGGTAATGATCGATGACGTGGTCGGCGCCGAGCTGGCGCGCCTTGGCGAGTTTGGCCTCACCGCCGGCGGTAGCGATGACGCGGCACTGGAAGAGCTTGGCGATCTGGATGGCGGCGGAGCCGACGCCGCTGGATGCCGACAGCACCAGGATGTCCTCGCCGGGCTGAAGTTTGGCGCGCGTCATGAGCATGTGCCAGGCGGTGAGAAAGACCAGCGGGGTAGCGGCGGCGTCCTGGAAGCTCATGTCGTCGGGAATCTGGATGGCGCTGTACTCCGGGGCGGCAAGCAGTTCGGCATTCCCGCCATCGATGGCGTAGCCGAACATGGTGAAGCGGCGGCAGAAGTTGTCATTCCCCAGGAGGCACTGCTCGCACTGGCGGCAACTCTGCCCCGGGGAAAGCAGGACGCGCCAGCCCGGCTTGACGCGCTCGCAGAGTTCGCCCACCTCGACGATTTCGCCAGCGATATCGCTGCCCAGAATGTGCGGCATGGGGAACTTCATGCCGGGGATGCCGGCGCGGACGAAGAGGTCCAGGTGGTTGAGGGCGCAGGCGCGGACGCGGACCAGGATCTGGTTGGCTTTGATCTTGGGCTCCGGCACGTCCTCACAGACAAGCACTTCAGGACCGCCATGCTGGTGGATGCGAGCTGCCTTCATGCTTGCAGGCTAACACGGCCAAGCCCGGAACCACACAAGAAGCCCCTTCCACGCAGCGCCGCTGAGACGCAGAGCACAAGAGCGGAAGAAGTGAGGGCGGAAGAGGACGTTGCGGAGAGGGTGAATTTGACGCGGAGGCACGGAGCAAGCGGAGAACCCGGAGACCAGGTCCTGACAATTTTGGCTAAAACAATTTGACCCAATTCTGTTTCAATAAGATTAGGTGTATTCTGAAGGTTCGGGGAGAAGGACAACGGTAAAATTTTGCGTGCTGGCCAGCGGCAGTTCGGGCAACGCCGCCCTCCTGGCCACTGAAAATACGCGAATTCTGGTGGACGCGGGTCTGAGCATGCGCGAACTGCGCAAGCGTCTCGCGTCGATCGGCGAATCCCTGGAGGGGATCGACGCCATCCTGATCACCCACGAACACTCCGATCACGTGGCGGGGCTGCCCGTACTGGCGCGTAATAAGGACGTGCGCGCGGTGATCTACATGACGCACCTCACGGCGCCGGTAATCGACTGGGGTACAGAGCCGCCGGCGCGGCTGGAACCCTTTCAGGCGGGCGCCAGTTTCCAGATCGGCGATATCGAAGTGCAGAGCTTCGGTATCCCGCACGACGCCATCGACCCGGTGGGGTACTGCTTCGAAGCGCAGGGCGTGCGCGTGGGCGTGGCAACGGATCTGGGCTACGTGCCGGAGTCCATCAAGTTTCATTTGCGGCGCACCAACGTGCTACTGCTGGAAGCCAATCACGATCTGGACATGCTCAAGGTGGGCCCATATCCGTGGAGCGTGAAGCAGCGCGTGATGAGCCGCGTGGGGCACCTTTCCAATCTGCATATGTCGGATTATCTAACGCAGGATCTGGATTCCTGCACGGCGAATCTGATACTGGGGCACCTGAGCGAGCAGAACAATCATCCGGCAATCGTGCAGATGGTGGCGGCCGAAGCATTGGAGCGGCGCGGATTGGAGACGCGTCTCTCGATTGCCGCGCAGAAGACTCCAAGCGAAGTTTTCCAATTCTAAAATCATCATGATTCCCCGATACACGCGTCCCGAAATGGGCCGGATCTGGAGCGACCAGAACAAGTTTCAACAGTGGCTCGAAGTGGAGCTGGCAGCCTCGGAAGCGCTGGCGCAACTGGGCGTGGTGCCCGCCGAGGCGGCCCGCCTGTTGCGCGAGCACGCGGGCTTCGACGTACCGCGGATCCACGAAATCGAAAGGGAAGTGAAGCACGACGTGATCGCGTTCACCACGGCGGTGGCCGAGACCATGAAAGCGCGCGGGCACGGCGAAGTGTCGCGCTGGTTTCATTACGGCCTGACGTCGAACGACGTGGTGGATACCGCGCAGGCGCTGTTACTGCAGCAGGCGTCGGCGATTCTGATTCGCGACCTGATGCAGCTGCGGGAATCGCTCAAACGGCGCGCGCTGGAGTTCCAGCACACGGTGCAGATTGGGCGCACGCACGGGGTGCATGCGGAACCGATTACGTTCGGGCTCAAGCTGGCCATCTGGTACGAAGAAGCGGGGCGCAATCTCACGCGGTTGGGCGCGGCGGCCGAGGACGTGCGGGTGGGCAAGACGTCGGGCGCGGTGGGTACGTTCGGGCACATCGACCCGGAGACGGAGGAACTGATCTGCGAGAGGCTGAACCTGAAGCCCGCGGCTGTGGCCTCGCAGGTGATCCAACGCGACCGGCATGCCAACTTCGTGGCCGCGCTGGCGCTGACTACCGCGCTGTGCGAGAAGATCGCGTTGGAAGTGCGCCATCTGCAGCGCACGGAGGTGCGCGAGGCCGAGGAATATTTCGCGCGCGGGCAGAAGGGCAGCTCGGCGATGCCCCACAAGCGCAATCCGGTGACGTGCGAACAGATTTGCGGCCTGGCGCGGGTGGTCCGCTCCAACGTGATGGCGGCCTTCGAAAATGTGGCGCTGTGGCATGAGCGCGACATCTCGCACTCTTCGGTGGAGCGCGTGATTCTGCCGGATTCCACCATCCTCACAGACTATCTGCTGGACAAGACGACGAAGCTGGTGGATCGGATGCTGGTCTACCCGGAGCGCATGCGGCGCAATCTGGATCTGACGCGCGGTCTGGTGTTCAGCGGGCAGGTGCTGCTGGATCTGGCCGCCGGCGGTATGCAGCGCGAGCAGGCCTACGGGCTGGTGCAGCGCCACGCCATGCGCGCGTGGGAAGAAGAAGGCGACTTCCGCGCGGCCATCGAAGGCGACGCTGAGATTGCCGCCGTGCTGAGTGCGGCGAAGCTTGCGGAAGCGTTTTCTCTGGAGCGGCAATTGCGTAACGTGGACAAGATTTTCGCGCGAGTGTTCGGCAAGGCAGCGGCGCAAAGAAACGCTTCTTAAACTAATCAGTTGGCGGGCGCCCTCGCCCAATGTCACTTACTGATCCCGTTACTGAACGCCTGCATTAATTGTGGGGCGGACCCCTGGTCCGCGGCCGACGCCCCCGTCGGCCTGCTCGCACCTTGCATGACGTTGATGCTGCGGGTCAGGGGGACCCGCGCGGACCTGGGGGTCCGCCCCACTCAGGAACCGAGTAGTCGCCGCTACATCTCGACCGGTGACCGTAAAGTGAAGCGCAGGGCGGTCTCGGCTCCGATGGCTACCTGGCGTTTGCCAGTGGCGGCAGCACCTACCGTGCCGGCACCGGCGCCAGCACCTGCCCCGATTAGCGCGCCCTTGCCCCCACCGGCGAGAGCGCCGATCGCGGCGCCCAGCCCGGCACCGCCGCCGATCAGCAGGGCGTTGCGCTTCTTGTGCGCCGCGCTGACGCGCTCCACACTCGAGGTTTCGACGGGATACTCCCGCCCGTTCAAGCGGAAAGAGTCAAGCTTCAATCCGAGGAACGCGCGGCCCTTGAGGCGGCCCGACGCGGCGGCCGTCGTAACGTGGCCAGCGAACACGGTCCCTTCCGGCACCATCGTACGGCCATCCACCTCGACGGGTTGGGACAGCGTCGCGCTAAACTGGTCGCCGGCGCGATTGCGGCGCGTGTCGATGGCCTCATCGACGCGCACATGCAGTGGCGTACCGCTGGGGATTACCCCTCCCGATCGCATCGGCGTACCACTGGGGGTTACCCCTGCCGACCGCATCGGCATCCCGCTGGGGCTTGCATCCGCCGGACGCAGTGGCTTCGATTCAGTAGCACGCCCCCCGGACTCGGGATACGCCCCGACCTGTCCGGCCTGTGGCTCGGGGTACGGGGTGTGCGATCTGGAGCATGAGGCAATCAGCAACATCGGCGCGATACAGAGCCATTTATTTATAATCATTTGGCCTCCTTTGGTATGGTTAGCACGCCGGATACCAACGTGCAACTCTTGCAGATATGGGGCAACCGGGCGAAATCGTATAAAAACTAACTGGCCAAAGGAGATAAGATAGAGGCATGGGAAGCAGCCCAGCGCAATCCCGACCCGGGCTTTTCGCCTCCGACTAACTCCTCGCCCGCTCCCAGGCGGCGCGCGCCATCCGGTACGCAGTTTTTTCAACCCTACAACTGAATACTGAAGAGGAGTTATTTCCATGAGCATAACGTTGGAACAGGTCCGTACGGACCTACCGATTCTCAAGGGGCCCCTGCCGGGGCCGCGCGCGCGTGCCATCATCGCTCGGGACGCGAAAGTGGTGTCGCCATCCTATACGCGCGGCTATCCGCTGGTGGCGCGGAAAGGCGAGGGCGCGATGGTGGAGGACGTGGATGGCAATCGCTTCCTCGATTTCACGGCCGGCATCGCGGTGGTGGCGACCGGCCACTGCCATCCGCGCGTGGTGGAAGCGATCCAGCAGCAGGCTGCCCGGCTGATCCATATGTCGGGCACGGATTTCTACTACGAAGAGCTGGCCGCGCTGGCCGAGAAACTGGATGAAATCGCGCCCGGCGACGTGCCGCGGCGCGTGTCGTTCGGCAACTCGGGCGCGGAGGCGGTGGAAGGGGCGATCAAGCTGGCCCGCTACGCCACGGGGCGCGACAAGATCATCGCCTTCTTCGGCAGCTTCCACGGGCGAACCATGGGGGCGCTATCGCTGACCTCGCGCAAAGCCGTGCAGCGCGCCAAATTCGGCCCGCTGATACCGGGCGTGATCCACGCGCCTTACCCTTATTGTTACCGCTGCCCCTACGGCCAGACGCCGGATAGTTGCGCGGTGGAGTGCGTGAAGCACATTGAAGACACGCTGCTCCAGACGATCGCGCCCGCCGAGGAGACGGCCGCCATCGTGGTGGAACCGGTGCAGGGCGAAGGCGGCTACGTGGTGCCGCCACAGAAATTCTTCGACGAACTGGCGCGGGTGGCCAGGAAGAACGGCATCCTACTGGTGTTCGACGAAGTGCAAAGCGGAATGGGCCGCACCGGCAAGATGTGGGCGGCGGACCATTTCAACGTGGTGCCGGATATTCTCACCGTGGCCAAGGGAATCGCCAGCGGGATGCCGCTGGGCGCAACGGTAGCGCGCGCGGACCTGATGACCTGGCCGCCGGGGGCGCACGCCTCCACGTTCGGCGGCAATCCGGTATCCTGCGCGGCGGCGCTGGTGACCATCGAACTACTGCAACAGGGGCTGGTGGAGAATGCGGCGCGGATGGGCGCCTACCTGATGGGGCGCATGCGCCAGTGGCCGGCACGATTTTCCATGGTGGGTGACGTGCGTGGGCTCGGGCTCATGCTGGGAATCGAGATGGTGCGCGACCAGGCGACCAAGGAGAAGGCGGCGGCTTGGCGCGACCGCGTCGTCACGCTGGCATTCGAGCGCGGACTCCTGGTGCTGGGCGCGGGCGACAACACGCTGCGGCTCTGCCCGCCTTTGGTGATTACCCGCGACCAGTGCGATTTCGCTCTTGATACTCTGGAAGCGTGCATGAAACAGGTGATCGCGGAAGCGTGAGGACACTCGACGTCGGCTGCGGGATTCACAAGCAGCCGGGCTCCATCGGAATCGACCGCAATCCCGCCAGCCGCGCCGACGTCCTGGTGGACCTCGACCGCTTTCCCTACCCGTTCGCCGACAGCTCTTTCGATCGCCTGACGGCGATCCACGTGATCGAGCACGTCAGCGACGTGATCCGCACCATGGAGGAGTTCCACCGCCTGGTGCGGGCCGGCGGCACGGTGCGCCTGGAGACTCCGCATTACACCGATTTCAGCTCCTTCTGCGACCCGACTCACAAGAGCCATCTGAACAGTTTCAGCTTCCGCTACTTCGGCGAGAATCACGGAGGCTTTGGCTACTACTCGAAATCCAGATTTCGTGAGATTTCTGTACACGTGAAGCTACTTGCTTTTTGGCGGTGGCTGGGATTCCAGTTTCTGGTGAACCAGTTCCCGCGGTACCGGCGGTTCTGGGAACACTATCTGTGTTACGTGGTGCGCGGCAAAGTCATGGAATTCGAATTCGAAGTGCTCAAGTAATGGGGATCAAATGATCGGCCTGCTCTACCGCGCCGCCGACCGCATCCGGCGCCGCCGCTATGCGGAGAATCACGGACGCATCGGCGAAGACCTGGCGCACCGCTTCCTGCGCGCGCGCGGATGCACGGTAGTGGCGCGCAATTACCGGACGCTTTCCGGCAGCGGCGAAATCGATCTGGTGGTCTGGGATGGCGGCAAGCTCGCCTTCGTCGAAGTCAAGACGCGCGGCAGCGAGGAATTCGGTCCGCCCGAGTCGGCAGTGGATGCGGAGAAGCGCCAGCGCGTGGAGCGCGCGGCCCGTGACTACGCACGCCACGCGGACATCCCCTGGGGGGATACGCGCTTCGATATTGTGAGCATCGTGCTGGGCCGGCCACCGCGGATCGAATGGTTGCGCGACGCATTCTGATGATTGGCCCCCTCTCGCCCCTCCAACAGGTAGACTGGAGGGTATCCACTCAGAGGAGCCAATATGACTTATTACGGACCCAAAGAAATGGCCGCGTCGTTCCGCACGGTGCGCGCCAACACAATCAAGATCGCCGAAGAGATCCCCGAGGAAAGCTACCGCTTCCGCGCCGCGCCGGGATGTCGCAGCGTGGCCGAGACTTTGATTCACATCGCGGTGGGCGCGCGTCTGCAGGAACAGGTGCACATCGCGGAGCACCGCGACACCCTGGTGGGCTTCGACTTCTTCAGCTTTATCGGCAAGCAGGGAACCGAAGAGCAGGTGGCGCGCTCCAAGGCGGAGATTCTTGAGATGCTGCACACGGAAGGCGAGAAGTATGCCCACGCCCTGGAAGGACTCTCGGAGACTTTCCTGGCGGAGCGCATTCAGTACCCGCAGGGGATGGTGCCGCCGAGCAAGTCGCGCTTCGAGATGCTGATCGCGCCTAAAGAGCATGAGATGCACCATCGCGGCCAACTCATGACGATACAACGCATGCTCGGCATGGTGCCCCCGCTGACGCGTCACATGCGGGAACGGATCGCCGCCATGAAGGCTGCCAGCGCCCAAACGGCGTAATCCGAATTCACAGTTTCCGGCGACTGCTCCGGACCCGCGGTGCCCGCCAGGGGGTGGAGTGCCGCGGTTGTCCGTTTCAACCCAGTTACAACCGTAAAATCAGTGCGCTTCGCTCTGTCAACTCTGGTATTCCGGCCGGCGGTTGGTATAGTACCCAGGAGTGGCCGATGCCCCAATCGAGCCGCGACGGAGGCTTTAATGAAGGTTGCTCAGATCACATTGGTTGCCGCTCTGTTTTTTGGATCGGTGGCATTTTCCGCTCCAATTTCGTACTTCGCGAATTTGAACGGGTTCAACGAATCCCCAGTTAATGCATCGCCGGGAATCGGACTGGCGCATGTGACGATCGACGTGGTGACTCACACCATGCTGGTAGAGGTAACGTTCTCAGGCCTGCTGGCGGGCGACACGGCTTCGCACATCCACTGCTGTACCGCCGCTCCAGAAGCCGGCACTGCCGGTGTGGCGACGTCGCTGCCGACCTTCACTGGCTTCCCGTCGGGTGTTACATCCGGATCTTATCTCAAGGCATTCGACATGACGCTCGCTTCTTCGTACAACCCGGCATTCGTAACGGCCCATGGCGCGACCACGTCTACCGCCGAGGCGGATTTAGCGGTCGGCATGGCGGCCGGGAAAACATATCTGAACATCCACAGCTCGCAGTTCCCCGGCGGCGAAATTCGCGGGTTCCTTGAGCCGGTTCCCGAGCCGTCCACTTTGCTGTTGGCGGGCGCCGCATTGGCTTCGCTCACGCTGCTGCAACGCCGGCGCCGGGCTTAATTTCCGCCGCGGCCCCCCGGCGCCCAGCAGGCGGCGGGGGTAGCCGTGACGCTTATTTTTTCTTTTCGAGGTTCCATAGTTCGCGCGACAGAATTTTACCGCAGAACGGGCAATAGTTCAGCCCCACGAACTGGTGACGGTCTTCACCGAACACGAAGAAATACTCGGTGTCAATTTCCGTAATGATGGTGCCGTTAGAGAGCTGGTAAGGCTGCGCGTGGCGGGCCAGATCGCGATCCAGCAGCTTGTCGAATTGCGCACAACAGGTCATAGGCCTCCTGCTACTGAATGGTGCTGGCCCCGTCGATACCCTGGCCGTCCGGGAGGATGTTCCGGTTGATGTGGCGATCGAGGTTGATCACGTAGGTTTCCGGGGAGTCGATTAGAACGGGCGAGTGGGTGGCGCAGATGATGCGAAACTTCTTTCGGTCCACCAGTTCCTGGAGCATTTTGAGAATGCGGCGCTGGTTGGAAACCGAGAGCGCCATTTCAGGTTCGTCGAGCAGGAGCGTGGTGCCTTCGGGCAGCTTGGGAAAGGTCTCGCGGAACATGGAGAGCATGACTTGGCCGTGGCTGGCGGTGCGCAGGAATTCCACCATTTCCGGCTGCTCCTTAAAAAGTTCCAGTTGGGTGCGCGGATTGTGTTGTTCCGCGTCGAAGAGGTAGGCCGTGCCGGGCTTGACGTCGCCGGGTTCGAGACGGTAGACATAGCCATCCACCTGGTCGCCGCGCAGGGCGTAAAAGATGGAGTGCAGGAGGGTCGACTTCCCCGCCCCGTTCTCGCCCTGAAGCATGACCAGGGGATGGGATAGGTCCACGATCATCGGCATGTGGAAGTTCAGGTTGGTGAAAATCGGATGCCCCAGAATCTTAAGATGCATAGCGTCCAAGCATAGCAAGGTCGGCACGGCTCTTGATCAACAACGGGGGCAGACCCTGATCCCAGATTGGTAAAACAATCTTGGGAGACATGCTTTGACCAACGACGAGATCATGTTGGGCCTGCCCGACTATCAGATTAGCGGGATTGAGAAAAACAGTGGGGAAG
>JANYAH010000042.1 GCA_025361425.1 Candidatus Solibacter sp.
TCGTCGTTCCGGCGGCCCTCGCCTTAGCCGCCGTTTTATCGGCCCAAACTGCGCTCTTTCCCCTCAAGGACCTCAAACCCGGGATGCGCGGCACCGGCCGCACCGTCTTCAGCGGGAACAAAATCGAGGACTTTCAGGTCGAAATCCTTGGCGTGCTCGACAATATCGGCCCCAAGGAATCCCTCATCCTCGCCCGCCTCTCCGGCGGACCCCTCGAACATACCGGCGTCATGCAGGGCATGAGCGGCAGCCCGGTCTATATCGACGGCAAACTCGTCGGAGCGGTCGCCATGGCCTTCCCGTTCGCCAAGGACCCCATCGCCGGCATCCGCCCAATCGAGGCCATGCTCCGCACCTCCACCGCCGCCACGCCGCCCTCGCCCTCGCCTGCGCCCGCCGCTTCCCCGCGCGCCGCCCTGGCGCTTAATGAGCGCGACCTCACCCGCCGGATCCCCCGTCCCGAACCCCCGCTTGGCGGCGAGGCCCGCATGATCGACATTGCCACGCCACTCTCCTTCGGCGGATTCAGTCGCGCCACCCTGGACGCCTTCGCCCCGCAGCTCCGCACCCTGGGACTGGAGCCCCGCCAGGGCGTCACCAGCGGCGGCAAGATCGAGCCCGGCATGGGCAACGCCGCCGACCTCAAGCCCGGCGCCATGATCAGCGTCCAACTGATGGCCGGCGATCTTTCGGTGGGCGCCGATGGCACCGTCACCCACATCGTGGGCAATCGCATCTATGCCTTCGGCCACCGCTTCCTGAATATCGGTTCCACCGCCCTGCCTTTCGCGCGCGCCGAAGTCCTTACGCTTCTCGCCAACACCAGCACCTCCTTCAAAATCTCCGCCGCCAAGGAATGGATGGGCACCATCTATCAGGACCGTAACACTGCCGTGGCCGGCGAACTGGGCAAGCGGCCTCCGATGGTGCCGGTCACATTGAACCTCTCGCGCGCCGGCAAACCGGTGGAGAGCTACCAGATGCAAATGGTCAACGACGCGCTGCTTTCGCCGCTGCTGCTCCAGATGGCCGTATTCAGCGCCATCGACGCCACGGAGCGCACCGTGGGCGCCAGCAGCATCCGCGTCACCGGCCATATCGAATTCCAGAACTCGTCCGCCGCGCTGCGCATCGACAATATGTACGCCGCCGAGAACGGCAGCCCCATGCTGGCCTCACTCTCCGCCGCCGTCCCCGTGGCCTTCGTCATGCAAGGCGGTTTTGAAGCCATCCAACTGAAGAAGGTCTCGCTCAACCTTGAAGCCTTCGACCGGAAGAAGCAACTCACCATCGACGAAATCACCACCTCACGCCGCGAAGTCCGCGCCGGCGAGAAGGTGCAGCTCAGCGTTTCCCTCAGCGGCGATAATGGCGCCGAAACCGTCCGCCGCGTGGAATACCAGGTGCCCATCGGTGCCGAACCGGGCATCCTCTACTTCACCGTTTCCGACGCCAACACCGCCAACATTGCCGATTTCCGCCAGGTGCTGACCGCCACCGCCCGCACGCCCGCCCAACTGGTTTCCACCGTCAATAATCTCCACCCGAATACCAAGGCCTACATCCGCGTTTGGCGCTCCGACCCGGCGTTCCAACTGGAGGGCGTCGATCTGCCCGACCCGCCGGCTTCGGTTTCGCTGATCCTGGCCGGCTCCCAATCCAGTTCCGCCGGAATCACCCAGACCCGCAACTCCAAGATCGCGGAGATGGAGATCGACATCGGCGACATGGCGGTGACCGGCTCCAAGACCGTCCATGTGGAAGTAAAGGAATGACTGTCTCCATGCGCCACTTCGCATGCGCCGCGGCTTTGTGCGCGGCGCTCACCCCCACCGCTTTCCCCAGCGCCACCGCCACTTGGGAGTTGAACTCGTATGCGGATTTTATCCGTGGACGCTTCAACGGCCTCTCGCTGAGCCGCGAGGGGCGTCTCTCCCTCTCCCCCAAGGTCGATACCCTGTTCAGCAGCGATCAGCCCGTGATCTGGGCCGTTGCCCAAGCCCCCGATGGCGCCATCTATGCCGCTACCGGACATCGCGGCCGCCTGTACAAGGTCGAAGGTTCCGCCAAGAGCACGCTGTTGTGGACCGCGCCCGAGCCGGAGATTTTCGCCCTCGCCGTGGATCGCTCCGGTGCGCTTTATGCCGCCACCTCGCCGGCCGGCAAGGTCTACCGCATCGAGAATGGCAAGGCCACCGAATACTTCGCACCCAAAGCGCGCTACATATGGTCGCTGGCCGTGGGCCCCGATGGCGCCCTCTACGTGGGCACTGGCGACCAGGGCAAGGTCTTCCGTGTGGATAGCGCCGGCCACGGCGAAGTCTGGTATGAAACCGGACAATCGCACATTACCGGACTCGCCGTCGATAGTCGGAACCGCGTCCTCGCCGGCACCGAGCCCAACGGCATCCTCTATCGCATCACCGCCAAGGACAAGGCGTTCGTGCTTTACGACTCCACTCTGCCCGAGATCCGCGCCATCGTCCCCATGCCCGATGGCACGGTGTACGCCGCGGCCCTTGGCGGGTCCACCGCCAAACGCGCGCAGAGCGCCAATCAGGCGGCCCAAGGCAACACCGGCAGCGGCGCCGCCGTCACGTCATCAATCACCTCGATCACCGTCGAAGCCCAGGCGGCCGAAATCAAACCGCCCGACCCCACCAAGCCGCAGCCACCTCAGCCCGGCGCCCCGGCCCCCTCCACCCCACAGGTCAGCACGCAATTCACTCCCGTGGTGGATGTCAGCGGCGTCGAAAAGAGCGCCGTCTACCGCATCAACCCGGATAACACCGTCGAAACCCTGTGGAGTTCCAAGGAAGAAAACGTCTACGATCTGTTGGCGCTGGAAAAGCAAATCCTCTTCTCCACAGACCTGGATGGCCGGATCTACGGCCTGGCTCCAGATCGCCGCGTGACGCTGGTCACCCAGACCAACGAAGGCGAGACCACCCGCCTCCTCCCGAGCGACCACTCCGTGCTTGCCGCCACCGCCAATATGGGCCGCCTCTACCGCCTCGGCCAAGTCCCCGGCCCCTCCGGTTCGTACGAGGCCCCGGTGCACGATTCCAGCACCGCCTCGCGTTGGGGCAGCATCAGTTGGCACGCCGATCTGCCGGCCACTACCAGCCTCCAATTCCGCACTCGCTCCGGCAACTCCGCCAAGCCGGACCGCACCTGGAGCGAGTGGAGCCAGCCCGTGACCAGCGCCGACGGCAGCCGCATCGCCAGCCCCAACTCGCGCTACATCCAGTGGAAAGTTGAGATGGCCGGCGCCGGCGGCGTCACTCCCACCATCCATAGCGTGACCCTGGCGTATCTGCCGCAGAATTCGCCGCCCGTGCTCAAGAGCATTAACGTCCTCACCCAAGCCGCCGCCATCACGCAAGCCGCGGTCAGGGGCAGCGGCAGCACCTCCGCCTACAGCGTCACCGTCACCGATGGCGACAGCCCGGCCACCTCTGCCGGCACTCCCACTCAGACCCTGCCCCGCGCCGCCACACAACAAATCACCCTCACCTGGGTAGCCGAAGACCCCGACGGCGACCGCCTCGTCTACAATGTCTACTTTCGCGGCGAAGACGAAACCCAGTGGAAACTACTCCGCTCCAACACCCACGAGAACTCCACCACGTTCGATGCCGATGTCCTGGCCGACGGCAAGTACTTCTTCCGCGTCATCGCCAGCGACCGCGAAGCCAATCCGCCCGCCTCGGCGCGCGAAGCCACACTCATCAGCGCCCCCGTGATGATCGATAACACTCCGCCCCTTGTGACCCTCGGCGCAGTGCGGCGCTCCGGCGCCACCGCTCACGTGGAGTGGGAAGCCATCGACCGCGCCAGCGCCCTGCGCCGCTGCGAATACTCGCTCGACGCCAATACTTGGGTGCCCATGGAATCCGTGGACGGCGTGATCGATTCTCCGCGCGAGAAGTTTGCCCTCGATCTGAGCGGTCTCTCCCCAGGAGAGCACCTCCTGGTAATTCGCGCCGCCGATAGCGCCAACAATACCGGCGTCGCCAAAGTTATCCTCAAATGACCTGCACGCTTGCCCGTTGCGAAGAACGGCAGTAGGGGCACGCGAAGCACTACTCCATCCTGCCCAAGATAAGACTAAGCGACCACGCGACAATCACTTTCCACGCACCTACGTGGCGCAGACTCTCAGTCCAATGCCGCATACTTTTTGCAAAATCTGCGAATCCCGCAGAAATTGTGGGGCGGACCCCCTGGTCCGCGCGGGTCCCCCCGGACCCGCTTTTCGCCAAGGAAATCAGCTACATACACACGGCAGCAAGCCGACGGGGCGTCGGCTGCGGACCAGACATCTGAGGGGTCTAGTCAAGGGTCTCTTTGGTTTTTTGTTCGTTTTTCAGAGCGAGTTTTTGAAAGCTTCCACAGGAAGTCCACC
>JANYAH010000056.1 GCA_025361425.1 Candidatus Solibacter sp.
CGAGTACTCCACCGGCCTGGCGGCGAGAAACCGCCCCGTGGGGATCACGACGGGAGCGGACGGCGCCCTGTGGTTCACCGAATTTGCCGGCAACCGGATCGGGCGTATTACGACCGCCGGCGTGATCACCGAGTACTCCACCGGCCTGACGGCGGGAAGCGGCCCCGTGATGATTACAGCGGGAGCGGACGGCGCCCTGTGGTTCACCGAATTGGAAGGCAACCGGATCGGGCGTATCACGACCGCCGGCGTGATCACCGAGTACTCCACCGGCCTGACGGCGAACAGCGGCCCCTTCATGATCACATCGGGAGCGGACGGCGCCCTGTGGTTCACTGAAACTGGCGGCCAGATCGGGCGTATCACGACCGCCGGGGTCATCACCGAGTACTCCACCGGCCTGACGGCGGGAAGCGTCCCCTTAGGGATCGCGAAAGGAGCGGACGGCGCCCTGTGGTTCACCGAATTCGATGGCAACCGGATCGGGCGTATCACGACCGCCGGGGTCATCACCGAGTACTCCACCGGCCTGACGGCGAACAGCGGCCCCTTCATGATCGCGACAGGACCGGACGGCGCCCTATGGTTCACTGAAACTGGCGGCAGGATCGGGCGTATCACCACCGCCGGCGAGATCACCGAGTACTCCACCGGCCTGACGGCGGAAAGCGGCCCGATGGCGATTGCAGCGGGAGCGGACGGCGCCCTGTGGTTCACGGAAACTAGGCCCAGCCGGATCGGGCGCATCACCGCACCCGCTCAATCCGCAGCCCAAGGTGTACCCGCGCTGTCCCCGTGGGGCATGCTGTGGCTTGCCGCACTGTTGGCCACCTTGGGATGGGTCGAACTGCAGCGCAGATCCCGGCGGGCAGGTGCCTCCACGCCCCGGTCGTAGCGCCTTCGTCCAGGGCGAAGTTGTTTGGTACCATCACCAAGGGCGGCGGTTTCCGGGACGCGCCTTGACTTTGGCATCTCCGGTAATTTATTCTGTCGATTCGCTTTGGCGTTGCGTCAAGGCAGTTGTACGTATGCAGGAAAACGCCAGCCATACACCGGAAACTATCGAGCGGTTTTTGGACTCGACGCTGGAAAGTGTCGACTCTGCCGAAGAACTGGCGGTCGGCATGGCTCAGCGCGCCGGTATGGACGAAGACGGCCTCATGCAGATCGGCATGGCGATTCGCGAGTCCGTCGTGAATGCCGTGGTCCACGGCAACCGCTACAGCGCCCACAAAAAGGTCCATTTCGCGGTGACCTCCGATGGGCGGCGGTTCACGGTCCGAATCGGCGATGAGGGCGAGGGCTTCGATTTCAATGCGATCCCCGACCCTCTGGCCCCGGAAAACCTGCTACGCACTTCAGGACGGGGTATTTTCCTGATCCGGTCTTTCATGGACGATTTCCAGATGCGGCGACTGGAGTCCGGGGGGACCGAAGTAACTTTGGTCAAGAATTTGGTGTCTACATAGATTCTGTGGTTTCAGCCAGGAGGCATATTCAGTGAGCGTAAAATTAACTACTCGGCAGGTGGGTGACGTAACGGTGATAGACGTAGCGGGGCGAATCACGCTGGGTGAAGGCTCCAGCGTCCTCCGCGACGCGATGCGCGATATGGTGAGCAAGAACCAGAAGAAGATTTTGCTCAACCTGGGCGACGTGTCCTATATCGATAGCTCCGGAATCGGCGAACTCGTATCCGGATTCACCACAGTAACCAACAGCGGCGGTGCGTTGAAGTTGCTCAACCTCAACAAGCGGGTCAAGGACCTGCTACAGATCACGAAACTCTACACCGTCTTCGATGTTCACGAAGACGAGGCGGGCGCCATCCGCAGCTTCGCGTAGGGCCAGAGAAGGGGACAGACGCTCGCTGGTTGACAGACGACAAAAGGCGATCGCCTGTCCCCCTTTTTATCCTCCACCGACGAACTGCACGATTTCGAGCTGCGCACCCGTGCGCAAAACCGTCTTCGGCCAGAACGGTTGCTTGACAATCCGGCGGTCCAACTCCACTGCCACGCGTGCCGGGTCCAGCTCCATCTGCCGTAATAAACCCAGAATTGTCTGCCCTTGAGGGGCAGTTTGCGGCTCCCCGTTGACGGTGATCTCAATCATGTTTGGTTGACACCCCTGTTTTCAAACCATTATAGTCAGATTTGATCCCTCTCCCAACGCGGAACACGCATGCCTAAGTCCTACACTGAGCTGTATTTCCCTGTCCTGCTCCAAGCTCTCATCGCGATGGGGTTGGCCGCCGGGCTGTTGACGGTTTCGTACCTCCTGGGCAAGAAGGTGCGCAATCGCATCAAGGACATGCCCTACGAATCCGGCATCGTGCCTACGGGCGATGCGCGGCACCGCTTCAGCGTGAAGTTCTACCTGGTGGGCATGCTTTTCATTTTGTTCGATATTGAAGCCATTTTCCTGTATCCCTGGGTGGTGGTTTATCGCGATCTCAAAATGTTCGGCTTTTACGAGATGCTGGTCTTTGTAATCTTGATCCTTTCGGGATTCTTCTACATCTGGAAGAAAGGGGCTCTCGATTGGGCCGAAACCGGACACTCCGGGCGGAAGTAGAACAAGCACGATGCTACCCGATCATTTGAAAGAGCACTCGGCAGCTGTGGCTGTGGACGCATTTGATGCCGACGCCGTTAAGGCCGGCAAGTTCCAACACGGCGAGTTGACCCTGGAGATCGCTCCGGGCAAAATCGCCAGCGTTTGCGGATTTCTCAAATACGATCAGAAATTCATCCGCATCAGCACGGTTACCGCCGTCGACCGCCACCCGGCCGAACCGCGCTTCGAAATTGTCTATCACCTGCACTGCATCGAACGCAATCAGCGGCTGCGCCTGAAGTGCCGCCTCGCTGGCGCCGAACCCGCGATCGATTCCGTCACCGGAGTTTGGCGCGGCGCCAACTGGTACGAGCGCGAAGTGTTCGACCTCTTCGGTGTCCGCTTCCTCAACCATCCGGATTTGCGCCGCATCCTGATGCCGGACGATTGGGAAGGGCATCCGCTGCGCAAGGACTATCCCATAACGGGGCAGAGGGTTTAGCCATGAGCGAATCGGGCGTTCCGGAGTTGGTCGGTGCCGGGGTGGAGGAGGAGCGATCGCAAAGCGGCGGCCGCCGCATGGTCCTCAACATGGGGCCGCAGCACCCTTCCACCCACGGCGTTCTGCGCCTGGTGCTGGAACTGGACGGCGAAACAATTGTTTCCTGCCAGCCGGAGATCGGCTATCTACACACCGGCATTGAGAAGGAATTCGAGGTTAAGAACTACCAGCAGGCGGTCACCCTGACCGACCGTGTGGACTACCTGGCGCCGCTCTCCATGAACCTGGGCTATTGCCTGGCGGTGGAAAAACTGCTGCAACTGGAGATCCCGCCGCAGGCCCAATGGATGCGCGTGATGCTGACCGAACTCACGCGCCTCAACAGCCATCTGGTGTGGCTGGGCACGCACGCGCTCGATATCGGCGCCATGACGGTGTTCCTCTACTGCTTCCGCGAGCGCGAGGAGATTCTCAAGATCTTCGAACAGTTCAGCGGCCAGCGCATGATGACTAGTTACTTCCGCATCGGCGGGCTGGCGCTGGAACCGCCGCGCGGGTGGCACGAGCGCGTCAAGACGTTCATCGACGCCTTCCCCAGCCGCATCGACGAGTACGAAAACCTGCTCACCAACAACCGTATCTGGATTGGCCGCACCAAGGGCGTCGGCGTAATTTCGCTCGAGGACATGCTGGACCTGGGAGTCACCGGGCCTATGCTCCGCGCTGCCGGCTTGAAGATGGATGCCCGCAAGGACGCGCCCTACTCCAGCTACGAGAAGTTCGATTTCGAAGTCCCCACGCGCACCGAAAACGATGTCTACGCGCGGTACCTGCTGCGCCTGGAGGAAATGCGGCAGAGCCTGCGCATTATCCGGCAGGCCATGGACGGTATGCCGCCGGGCCCCTGGAAGGCGGACGCGCCCCACGTGGTGTTGCCCGACCGCGAAAAAATGAAGACCCAGATGGAGGCCCTCATTTTCCATTTCAAGATTGTCACCGAGGGCTTCCGCGTTCCCGAAGGCGAAGTCTTCCAGGTGATTGAATCGCCGCGCGGAGAACTTGGATATTACGTGGTCTCTGACGGCACCACCATGCCTTACCGCGTGCATATGCGCACGCCCAGTTTCGGCAATCTGCAGGCCGTGCCTAAAATGGTGGAAGGTGTTTTGATCGCGGATGTGATTGCTTCCATCGGCAGCATGGATTTCGTTCTGGGGGACACAGACAGGTGACACGGACAGGTAATGACATTTTCTCCCCAACTCGAAGCTAGGTTCGACAAACTTCTGAAGAGCTATCCACCGGGACGCCAGCGCTCTGCGATGGTCCCGATGCTGCTCTACGCGCAAGATGAAATCGGCCGCATTACCGACGAACTGGTGAATGAAGTGGCTACCCGCACCGGATGCACCCCGTTGCAGGTCAACGAAGTGCTGTCATACTACTCCATGCTGCACACCAAGCCGCTGGGGAAATACCACATACAGGTCTGCACCAACATCAGTTGCCTGCTGCGCGATGGCGACAAGCTCTACGAACACACCTGCAAGAAGCTGGGCATCGGCCACAAGGAAGTCACCGCCGATGGCCAGTTCTCCGTGGAGGAAGTGGAGTGCATCGGCGCCTGTTCCTGGGCCCCCGCCATCCAGGTGAACTACGATTTCCACCACCACGTCACGCCCGAAAAACTGGACCAGCTTCTGGATGGCCTGGGGAAGAAGCAATAACCGATGCTTTTCAACCAACCTAGTCCGCTTGAGACCAAGGTGCTGACACGGCGCTTTGGTTTGCCGAATTCGGCATCCATCGATACCTATCTGGCCACGGAAGGCTATCAGGCCTTTCTGAAGGCCGCCAAGATGACGCCCGAGCAGATCATCGAAGAGGTAAAGGTTTCCAATCTCCGCGGGCGCGGCGGCGCGGGTTTCCCCACCGGTATGAAGTGGGGCTTCGTGCCGCGCACCTCGCCTAAGCCCAAGTACATCGTGGTCAACGGCGATGAGAGCGAGCCGGGCACCTGCAAAGATCGCGTGCTGATCGAAAACGATCCCCACCAGCTGATTGAGGGCGTGCTGATCGCCGGCCTCTCGGTGGATGCGCACGCCGGCTACATCTATATCCGCGGCGAGTATCGCTACCTCATTGAGGTGGTGGAGAAGGCCCTTGCCGAAGCCTACGAAAAGGGCTGGCTGGGCAAGAACATCCAGGGCACGGGTTTCGATTTCGATCTGTACGCGCACACCGGCGCGGGCGCCTATGAGTGCGGCGAGGAATCGGCGCTCTTGGAATCGCTCGAAGGCAAGCGCGGCATCCCGCGCATCCGCCCGCCGTTCCCCGCCGTGGCGGGCGCGTTCCAGTGCCCCACCATCCTGAATAACGTGGAGACTTTCTGCGCGGTGCCGGCCATTCTACGCGATGGCGGCGCGGCATTCGCGGCGCTCGGTATTCCCAAATCCGGCGGCACCAAGATGACCTGCCTCACCGGGCACATTAACAAGCCCGGCGTGTACGAACTCAAGCTCGGCTTCCCAGTGAAGCAGATGATCGAGGAAGTGGGCGGCGGCATCCGCAACGGGAAAAAGCTGAAGGCGTTCATTCCGGGCGGGTCGAGTTGCCCGGTGCTGACCGCCGCGGAAGTCGAAGGCGCCACCATGGACTACGATTCCATGGCCTCGCGCAAAACCATGCTGGGCTCGGGCGGCGTCATCATCATGGACGAAGACACTTGCATGGTGAAAGCCGCGCTGCGCATCATGCGCTTCTACGCCCATGAAAGCTGCGGCTGGTGCATCCCCTGCCGGGAAGGCACCACCTGGCTGAAGAAAATTCTCACGCGCTTCCACGAGGGGCAGGGTACGCGCACCGATATCGACCTGATCGGCGATATCGCCAAAAACATGCTGGGCCGCACGTTCTGCCCGCTGGGCGATGCCGCCGCCATGCCGACCATCTCCATTGTGGAGAAGTTCCGCCATGAATTCGAAGATCACCTGAACGGCAAACCGTGCCCCTACGAGAACACGGGAAGCATGGTGACGGTGTAATGGGTCGCGGGATCTCGATGTGGGGCAGGTTGACAACCCAATCGTGGGGCGGACCCCCGGGTTTGCGGCCGACGCCCCCGTCGGCCTACCGGCACCGTGCAAGATGCCGACCCCATTGTTGCGGCTGCGGGACGAGGGCGTCCCGCGCGGACCAGGGGGTCCACCCCACAATAGTGCCAGGGTCGAAAGAAGGGTTTTCATGGCTGCCTTAATCAATCTGACAATCGACGGCCGCGCGGTCAAGGTTCCGCCGCAGACTTTGGTGATCGATGCCGCCAAGACCGTGGGCATTGAGATCCCGGCGTTCTGCTACTACGAGGGACTCTCGCTGGCCGCCGCCTGCCGCATGTGCCTGGTGGAAGTGGAGAAGATGCCGAAGATGATGACGGCATGTACTCTGCCGGTATCGGAAGGCATGGTGGTGCGCACCGAAACCGAACAGGTCAAACAGGCGCGCAAATATACCCTGGAGTTCCTGCTCACCAATCACCCCTTGGATTGCCCCGTCTGCGATAAGGGCGGCGAGTGCGAATTGCAGGACATGGCGTTCCGTTACGGCGCTGGCGAAAGCCGCTACACGGAAGAAAAAGTTCATACTCCGGAAAAGCAGTTCTCCCCGGTGGTCTTCTTCGATGCCCCGCGCTGCATCCTGTGTTTCCGCTGCGTGCGCGTCTGCAATGAGGGCCTGGGCGTGGGCGCTCTCGGCGTCATCAACCGCGGCGTGGCAAGCGAGATCGCCCCCAATGTGGGAGACCACCTGGAGTGCGACGAGTGCGGCGCCTGCATCGATATCTGCCCCGTCGGCGCGCTCACCAGCGGCGCCTACCGATACCACACCCGCCCCTGGGAGATGACTCACACGGGCACCATCTGCACCCACTGCGGCGATGGCTGCAAGACCACGCTCGGCACGCGCAATGACCAGATCATCCGCGGCAACAACCGCGACCGCTCTGGCATCAATGGCGAGTTCCTGTGCATTAAGGGACGCTACGCCTTCGATTTCTACGATCACCCGGAGCGCCTGCAATCCCCCCTGCTGCGCGTCAACGGCAAACTGGAAGAAGTGTCCTGGGCCAAGGCGCTGCAAGTGGTCGCTCAAAAGTTCACCCAGACCCTGGCCGATGGCGGCAGCTTTGGCGTAATCGGCTCCAACCACACCACGAATGAAGAGAACTTCTACCTGCAGAAGTTCGCGCGCCAGGTGCTCCGGACCAACCACATCGACCACCACCGCACGGGTGACGTGGTGACCTTGCTGGACGCGCTCAGCGGCAAGACAACGCAACTGGCCACGGTCCAAGATCTCTATGAGCGCAAGGCTGTACTGGTCCTCGGCGCCGATCTGGCGCTGGAGCACCCCCTGCTGAGCTACCAGGTGCGCGCCAACTACCGGCATCATCAGGCGCACGTCTACGTGGTCACGCCGCAAGAGGTGCGCGAGGATAAATACGCCGCCGCCACGGTCCGCGGGCGCGATTACGAATCGCTCCGCGACAAGCTGAAAGCCGAGCCCGAACTGGTAATTCTGTTCGACGATTCCTACAAGGGCGAGGATCTCCGCAAGCTGGTGGATTTCGCCGAATCGCTCGCCATCCCGGTCAAGTTCATCTGCCTGCTGGATTACGCCAACTCGCGCGGCGCGGTGGATATGGGCCTCACGCCGGAACTGCTGCCCGGCTATCAGCCGAGCGGCCAACCGGGCATGCACGTGGACGAAATGATCACGGCCGAATTAAGCGCGCTCTGGGTGGTCGGCGCCAATCCGCTCAAGGGTGCCGTGCAACGCAAGGCGGGTTTCCTTGTGGTGCAGGACATGTTCCTCACGGAGACGGCGCAGCAGGCCGATGTCGTCCTGCCGGCGGCTTCCGCTTACGAAAAGAACGGCACGGTCACCAATACCTCGGGCGAAGTGCAGCGCCTCACGCGCGCCGTAAACACCATGGGCGCCAAGCCAGACCTGGAGATTATGGGCTTCCTGGCGCGCGACATGGGTGCGGCCGCGACGTTGGGTCCGTGGGTGCCCGAAACGGTTTTTGCGGAAATTCGCCAGACGGTGCGCGGATACGAAATTCCCATGCCGGTGATGGCTACCGGCGGGGCGGCGCAGACCGTACCGGTCAAGGGGCGCATCGTGGTTGACTCAGGGGTTGAATTCCGGCCAGATCTGATACACTCCGACCACAACGGCCTGTTCGCGTCCGGCACGCTTGGGCGGTATTCTAAGGTTCTGAACTCCGTTTTGGAAAATCGCTTGAACCGCTAAATGCAGCTACTCGACTCGTTCATTTTCATCACCCTGCTCAAGGCCGCGGTGGTTTTCGGGGTCCTGATGACTACGCTCGCTTACCTGCAATGGGTGGAGCGCAAAGTGATCGCGCACGTACAGGTACGCCCCGGCCCCTACCGCGTGGGGCCGCATGGCCTCTTGCAGCCGGTGGCCGACATCATCAAACTCCTCACCAAAGAAGACCTGCTACCGCCCTACGTCAACAAGCCGCTGTATCTGCTGGCGCCGTTCCTGGCCATCAGCATGGCGCTGCTTTCTATCTCGGTGATTCCCTTCGGCCCCACCATTCAGGTGGGCCCAGTCACCACCTGGATGCAACTCACGGATCTCAATATCGGCGTGCTCTTCATCCTGGCCGTGTCCTCCATGAGCGTCTACGGCATCGCGCTCGCCGGGTGGGCGTCGAACAATAAGTACGCGCTGATCGGGGGCTTGCGCAGTTCGGCGCAGATGATCAGCTATGAACTGCCGATGTCGCTAGCCATCGCCGCGCCGCTGTTGATCTCTAACACGCTCAGCCTGCGCCAACTGGTGGAGGCTCAATCGGGCGGCATCTTCAACTGGAATATTCTGCACGGCCCGTTCCCGCAGGTGATTAGTTTTATCATTTTCACGATTGCGGCCTTCGCCGAAACCAACCGCGTGCCGTTCGATCTGCCCGAGGCGGAGAACGAACTGGTCGCCGGCTTCCATACCGAATACAGCAGCATGAAATTCGCCAGTTTCTTCATGGCCGAATACGCCAACATGATTACGGTCAGCGCCATGGCCACGCTGCTCTTCCTGGGCGGCTGGATGGCCCCGTGGCCCGCGGCGTGGGGATCCAGTTTGGTGCCCACAGCCATCTTCGCCATCGCCGGCGCCACAGCCCTCTATCACGGCGCCAACGCCGCGCGCAAACGCGATAAGCTCACTCTCCCGGTCTTCGGGATTATTTTCCTCATCATCGCCGGCGTTTTCCTGCTGCCCATGGTGCAAAGCTGGCTCCTGCCGCTGTTCTGGTTCGCGGGGAAGACGGGCGCCATTCTCTTCCTGTTTATTTGGGTGCGCGCCACGCTTCCCCGCTTTCGTTACGACCAACTAATGGGCTTCACGTGGAAGTTCCTCTTTCCAGTGGCCATGCTCAATTTGCTGGTGACCGCCTTCCTGGTTGCCTGGACGACGAAGTAAATGGACGTCATTCTTTTTCTCATTTTCGCGTTGATCGCGGTGGCATGCGCCATCAATGTAGTGGTGCAGACGCACCCGATTTCGAGCGCGCTGTCGCTGGTCGGCGTGATGGGCTCTCTCGCGATCCTCTACCTGCTGCTGGGCGCGGAGTTCATCGCCGCCGCGCAGGTCATCGTCTATGCCGGCGCCATCATGGTGCTCTTCGTCTTTGTCATCATGCTGCTCAACGCCGGCGCCGAAACCAGGAAGGGCCGCTCTTATCTGATTCCCGGCGCGCCCCTGCTCATCGTGTTTCTCGGCTTGGTGGCGTACTACGTGCAGCGCATGTTCCCCAGTAGCACCATGGTCCGCTTCGGCGGCTTTACCGGCGGCGGGCCGAAGGATATCGGCCACGCGCTCTTCACCACCTACCTGCTTCCCTTTGAAGTGACCTCCATCCTGATTCTGGTCGCCATTATCGGCGCCATCGTCCTGGCGCGAAAGGAAATCGAATAATGATGAACGCGGTGCCGATTTCCTGGTTCCTCACCCTAAGCGCCATTCTGTTCGCGCTCGGCGTGGCCGGCTTCCTCTTCCGGCGCAATATCATCACGGTGTTCATGTCCATCGAACTGATGCTGAACGCCGTCAACCTAAGTTTTGTGACATTCTCCTACCAGCACAAGGAGGTCAGCGGCCATCTCTTCACGTTCTTCGTGATGGTGGTGGCGGCGGCCGAGGCGGCGGTAGGCCTGGCCATCATCCTGACGGTATTCAAGGGCCGTTCCACCCTGAATATCGACGATGTGAATTCGATGAAAAACTAGCGACCGAACCGATGCAACTCTGGCTCATACCAATCTTCCCGCTGGCGGGCTTTCTGATCAACGGCATCTTCGGCCGCCGGTTCTCCAAGAGCCTCGTCAACACCGTTGCAGTCGGCAGCGTGGTTCTTTCCTTCCTCTGGGTGCTGAAGACCATCTTCGCCATGGGCGATCTCAACACGCCTCACGTGGAGCACTACTTCACCTGGATTCAGAGCGGCGCCCTCAATATCGGCTGCGATTTTCTGGTGGACCGCCTGACCATTGTGATGCTGCTTGTGGTCACCGGCATCGGCTCACTGATCCACATCTATTCCATCGGCTACATGTCGCATGAAGGGGGCTATTACCGCTTCTTCGCCTACCTGAACCTCTTCATGTTCTTCATGCTGGTGCTGGTGCTGGGCGCAAGCTTCCTTTTGCTCTTCGTGGGCTGGGAAGGCGTGGGCCTGTGCAGCTACCTGCTGATCGGCTTCTACTTCGATAAGAAGATCGCCACCGATGCCGGCAACAAGGCATTCATCGTCAACCGCATCGGCGATTTCGGTTTCTCGCTGGCCATGTTCTATATTTACAAGAATTTCGGCTCGCTCGATTTCGACAAGGTCTTCCATCAAGCCGCGAGCGCCCCGGAATGGGTGCTCACCACCATCGGCCTGCTGCTCCTGGTCGGCGCCTGCGGTAAATCCGCGCAGATTCCCCTGTACGTCTGGCTGCCCGACGCCATGGCCGGCCCCACGCCGGTCTCCGCCCTGATTCACGCCGCCACCATGGTCACCGCCGGCGTCTACATGACCGCGCGTTCCTGGGTCATCTTCACCCATGCCCCCGGCGCCATGGACGTGATTGCCATCGTCGGCATAGCCACCGCCTTCCTGGCCGCTACTATCGGCCTGGCACAAAACGATATCAAGAAAGTCTTCGCCTACTCCACGGTTTCGCAACTCGGCTACATGTTCGTCGGCATTGGCAGCGGCGCGTTTTCGGCCGGCGTCTACCACCTGGTGACCCACGCTTTCTTCAAGGCGCTGCTCTTCCTCGGCGCCGGCAGCGTGATCCACGCGCTTTCCGGCGAACAGGACATGCGCAACATGGGCGGCCTGCGCAAGAAAATTCCGACCACCTTCTGGACCATGGTCTGCGCCTGGGTCGCCATCTCCGGCGTCCCGCCGTTCTCTGGCTTTTTCAGTAAGGACGCCATTCTGCTCGCCGCCTATGGACACTCGCCCGCCATCTACTGGGTCGGCGTGGTCACCGCCGGCATGACGGCCTTCTACGTCTCCCGCGCCATGTTTATGACCTTCTTCGGCAGCTACCGCGGCAAGGCGCATCCGCACGAATCGCCCGCCGTGATGTGGGTTCCTCTCGCGGTGCTGGCTGCGCTTTCGCTGGCGGGCGGCTGGCTCTTCCCTATTCCCGAATTCCTGAAAGGCATCTTCCCCGCGTTTGAAGCGGTTGAAAACCCCATGCTGATGTACATCTCGGTATTTGCGGGTTTCGCCGGCATCGCGCTGGCGTACCTGATGTATGTCGTCAAGCCGGGCATGGCGGATTCGCTGGCCCAGACCTTCAAGGCCCCGTATCAATTGATCTACAACAAGTATTTCGTGGACGAGATCTACGACGCCACCGTGGTCCGCCCGCTGGTCGGCGGTTCGCGCATAGTTCTCTGGAAGGGCGTGGATGCCGGACTGATCGATGGTATCGTCAACGGCGTGGGCGCGCGCTGCCGCGACGTGGGTAGCCTGCTGCGCCTGCTGCAATCCGGCAGTATCCGCAGTTACGCCACCTGGGTGCTGTTCGGCGCCGTGGCCCTGATCCTGGCCATGGGCCTCTTCGGAGGTTCGCCCCGATGAACCTGCTCACCCTGGTCCTCTTCCTGCCGCTGGCCGCGTTCTTCATCACTCTCTCGATTCCGCGCTCGTCTTCCGTGCAGGGCAGTCGCTTGTGGGCGCTCGTCAGCTCGCTCGCCATCTTCATCGCCTCGCTCGGCCTGCTTCACTGGTTCGACCGCAATTCCGCGGGCGAGCAGTTCCTGGTCGATGTGCCGTGGATCGGCACGCCCAACATTCACTTTGCGATCTCGGTGAACGGCGTCAGTCTGTGGCTGATCCTGCTCTCCACTTTCCTTACCCCGCTCTGCGTGCTGATTTCCTGGAATTCCATCAAGGACCGCTGCAAGGAATTTTACGCCTTCCTCCTGCTGCTGGAATTCGGCCTGGTCGGCGTCTTCCTGGCGCAGGATCTCTTCCTCTTCTACGTCTTCTGGGAAGTCTGCCTGGTGCCGATGTATTTCCTGATCGGCATCTGGGGCCACGACCGCCGCATCTACGCCGCCGTCAAGTTCTTCCTCTATACCATGGCGGGTTCCGTGCTGATGCTGGCGGCCATCATCTACATCTACAACAAGACCCTGACTTTCAGTTATCCGGCGATTCTGGAAATGCTGGCCAACGGCAAGTTGACTTTCCCCGCCGGCGAGCAAATGCTGCTCTTCCTCGCCTTCTTCTTCGCTTTCGCCATCAAGGTGCCGCTCTTCCCGCTGCATACGTGGCTGCCCGACGCCCACGTGGAAGCGCCCGCCGCAGGCTCCATCATGCTAGCCGGCGTCATGCTGAAAATGGGCACCTACGGTATCCTGCACTTCTGCCTGCCGCTCTTCCCCAGCGCTGCGCGCGCCTGCGCCCCCTGGATCGGCGCGCTGGCCATCATCGGCATAGTCTACGGTTCGCTGGTCGCTCTGGTCCAGCCCAATTTGAAGAAACTGGTGGCCTACACGTCGGTGGCCCACCTTGGCTTCGTCGTCCTTGGCATCTTCAGCTTCACCCAGCCCGGCTTGGATGGCGCGGTCTACCAGATGCTGAATCACGGCGTCTCCACCGGCGCGCTCTTCCTCTTCGTCGGCATTCTGTATGAGCGGCGTCACTCGCTCGAGATCGCCGATTACGGCGGTGTCGCCACTGTCGCGCCCTGGCTCTCCGCCGCCTTCCTGGTCACTACGCTGGCGAGTATCGGCCTGCCGATGTTGAACAATTTCGTCGGCGAATTCCTGGTGCTTCAGGGAACCGCCATCGCCAACTTCACCTGGGCCGTCTGGGCCTCCCTCGGCGTGATCCTCTCCGCCTGCTACATGCTCTGGATGTATCAGCGCGTGTTCTACGGCGTGGCCGGTCCCGAGGTTCGTTCCCACATCCCAGACCTCAATCTCCGCGAATGGGCGGCCATCCTCCCGCTCATTGTCATGATGGTGTGGATGGGCGTCTACTCGCAAAGCTTCCTACCGCCCGTCGGCAAGAACACCGCACGCATATTGGAACAGACCAACGTGAACGTCCCCTACCGGGTGTCATTACCAATAACGCCACCGGCAGAGCCGCAAGCCACGGAGGTCGCCCATGCCCGTTAATCCGGTCTTTGTCTTCAACCCACAGGACGCGCTGCGCTTCCTGCCCGAAATCGTCCTCACCGTCATGGGCACCCTGCTCATGGTGCTGGATCCGGTGATTCACAAGCGCGGGTCGAACGTCCCCGGGCATCTCAGCCTGCTGGCGCTAGCGGCCGCGCTCGGCGCCAGCGTCTACGCCTTCACCATCGGCGGACCGGCATTCGGCGGCATGTTGATGGTGGATGGCTTCGCCACCTTCTTCCGCGTGCTGGTGATCGTGGTCGGCATCCTGACCGTCCTCCCGTCCTACCGCTTCCTGGCGCGCCAGAACGCCGAGACCAGCGAATACCACGCGCTATTGCTGTTCTCTATCGCCGGGCAGTGCCTTATGGCCGCCTCCAACGACCTGATCATGGTCTTCATCGGCCTGGAGATCTCCTCCATCGCGAGCTATATCCTGGCCGGCTATCTGCGCGACGATAAGCGCTGCAATGAAGCGGCGCTCAAGTATTTCCTGCTCGGCAGTTTCGCCACCGGCTTCTTCCTGTACGGCGTAGCGCTGATCTACGGCGCCACCGGCAGCGTGAACCTGTTGATTGTGCGCAGCGCCGTTCTGCACCAGGCCGCCGACCCCGTTTTCCTGGCCGTGGCCGCCGCCCTGATGTTCGTCGGCCTCGCCTTCAAAGTCTCCGCTGCGCCCTTTCAAATCTGGGCGCCAGACGTCTACCAGGGCGCGCCCACGCCCGTCTCCGCGTTCCTCTCCGCCGGACCGAAAGCCGCCGCCTTCGCCATCTTCCTGCGCATTTTCGTCACCGCCTTCGAGCCCATCGGCAATCGCTGGGAACCGCTGGTGTGGACCTGCGCGCTGGCTTCCATGTGCATCGGCAATTTCGCCGCGCTGCTGCAAACCAATATCAAGCGCATGCTGGCCTACAGTTCCATTGCGCACGCCGGCTACGTCCTGGTGGCGCTCACCGCGCGCAGTGAAACCGGCACCGCCGCCGCCATGTTCTACCTGGCGTCCTACGCCTTCATGAATGTGGGCGCCTTCTCCGCCGTCAGCGTGCTCACCGGCAAGGGCGAGCGTTTCCAAAGCATCGAAGATTTCAAGGGCCTGGGCCGCAAGCAACCGCTCACCGCCGCCCTGTTCTCCATCTTCCTGCTCTCGTTGATCGGCGTCCCGCTTACCGGCGGCTTCTTCGGCAAGTTCTACATCTTCAAGGCCGCGCTGGATAGCCACCTGTATTGGCTCACCATCCTCGGCCTGCTGAATAGCGCTGTCGCGGCTTACTATTACCTGCGCATCCTGGTGGTGATGTACATGCACGAACCTGGGGAAGCCACCGAGTCCGCGGAACCCCTTTCCCCCGGCCTGCGCATCGCGCTGCTGCTGCCCGCGCTCGGCACCCTCTTCCTGGGTATCTTCCCCACATGGGTGCTGGAGTTCGCCGGCAAATCCTCCGCGATTGTGAAGTAGCATGGCATAAGGCGCGGAATCGGCTATTCATCGAAACTCAGCAAATCGTGCTCAATTGCCGTTCTCATCTGGCATTCCCGTGGCGTCGCGCGCGCTATCACCACCCGGGCGAACGAAGCGAAAATCCGCCATCCGACCAAAGACAGCGATGCTATGCGGTTCGCCAGAATCAGATTGCAGGATTGAATTTGGCAGATTCCATCGAATTCGATGACATTGCAGAGAACATCCTCATGGTCTATTGGGAGTGCTGGAAGGTACATACAGTCACTCCGCTTGAATCGGAGGAGTAGACTCATTTTTGCCCTTGCTTCTGGGTCTTGCCGTCGAATCTCTCGTATTCGCAGGAGTGCGGCGTAGGACCGTCTATTCGGCACAAGGTCGCAGGATGAGCTTAGAACCGCGTACTTCGGTGAATTCGTAACCCGCTCACCTAGAAAATATGCTGATTCTGTGCCGACGATGTCGCCCTGCAAAAGCCTGAAATCGTCATCAGGGCGATCAAAACCTAGTACTCTTGTCTCGTCGGAAGAAATTGGGGAGCGTACGATAGCGCCATCAGCGTTAAAAATACCGATTCGTTCAGTGCTATCCCTGAGGCCATCCGAAAACTGCTTGATTGCGTCAAGCGCAGCCTCGCTATGGGATAAGGAACCGATTTGTTTTTCAAGTTCCTTTAATGTACGAATCGAGGGTTCTTCAGTCACAGCCTTGGACGTGGAATGCCAGAAGCAGGTATTTCAAAATCATCTCTTCCGTATTCCTCTGCTTCTTGCTCGGTAAGTTCGAATTTGTCATGTCCGTGCCGTTCAGGGAGCAGATTCGACTCACTTAATAATGACGCTGATTGCCACAGAAGTTTAAATCCATCACGGTCATCCGGATGCTTGGCGACGATCTTGGCGGCTTGCACGACAATCGTGATACCTTGCCTCAACCGATGCACCTCAGATGCAAGGCCGACGAGCTTCTGAAAGTCGTCATCGCGCAGCAGACGGAATGTTTTCGATTTCACTTGTAACGTTGCGACGCATCCGCTTGCGATCGATTCAAGTGCGGTGCTACCCGCAACGCGGAATTGCTCAAAGGATCGCCATTCTGGTCCCGCTACCAGAGCTGGGGACCAATTGGAGTTGGCGGTGGTACTCGAATGAATTTGTGCCATTTGGTAGTAAACCTACAAATAGCATACGGCATACCCAACGGAAACACAACGATAAACGTTGGGAATAGGTACTAAACTCAGTGAGGCTCCCCCTTCTTTGCTCGCCGGCGGTGACGACCTAAATCCAGATCGCTGTTGCAGCCCTACTTCGCCGCTGTCTTCAGCAGGTCCCGCGCCTTTGCCTGGTCGGCCTCCGCGCCCGCCTTGTCCCCCGCCGCGCGCTTCGCCGAACTCCGATTGGTGTAAGCATTGCCGTACACTGGATTCAGCTTGATAGCCTGGTTGAAATCCGCGATCGCTTCCGCGTATTTCTTCAGCCGGAAGTAGGCGTACCCGCGCGCATTGAAGGTCGTCGCCAGGAACGGATCCAGCGTTAAGCCGCGCGTCAGCGGTTCGATGGCTTCCGCGAAGTGCTCCTCCTGGATCAGTTTGCGCCCTTGTTGCTGATACTGGGCCGCGGTGGTTGCGGCCTTGGCGGCCGGCGGCGCCGACGGAAGCGTGGCGGCCGGCTCAGGCGGTGCGGCAACCTTCGCTTCCTTCGCTTCCTTCGCTTCCTTCGGCTCCGCGGCGTCCGGCGTCACAGGCGTGGCCGGTGTCTCCACCGGAACCGGCAACTTGACACTACCTGTCTCCGGCGCCAGCTCCTTGGCGCGCGCCAGCTTGATCTTCTCCTCCACGTGGGATTGCGCCAAATCACGTAGCTGCCTGGTTTCGGCGTTCCGCGGATCCAGCTTCACCGCCTGGTCCAAATCCGAAAGCGCCTCGTCCCACCGTCCCAGCAGGAAATACGCGTCGCCGCGCGCCGTCCACGCAAGCGGCGAGGCGGGCGAAAGGCCGATCGCCCGGGTACGGTCCTCCATTCCCTTATCGTGCTGCCCCAGCAGATGATAGGAACCGCCGCGCGCCACGTACACTTCCGGGTTCTTGGGGTTGAGTTGCACCGCCTGCTGCCGGTCTTCCAGCGATTCGGCGTACCTCTTCATTCGCACGTAGACCGCGGAGCGTGCCATATAGATACGCACGTCCTTCGGGTCGCGCTGCAGAGCTTCGGTATAATCTGCCACCGCCCCCTTGTCGTCACTCAGCCGCTCGCGCACCGCGCCGCGCACGCGCCACGCGCGCGGATCTTCGGGGTTCAACTTAAGCACGTCGTTGAGATCGGTAAGCGCGTGGGTGAAGTCGCCGATGCCGGTGAAGGCCAGTGCCCGCTCCACCCGGCACTCCACGTGATCCGGCTTGCGCGCGATGCAGGAATCGAAATCTTCCACCGCGTCGCGATACTTGCGTTGTTCGGCGCGCGCAATGCCGCG
Organism: Candidatus Solibacter sp.; assembly: GCA_025361425.1. GTDB lineage: Bacteria > Acidobacteriota > Terriglobia > Bryobacterales > Bryobacteraceae > Solibacter. The sequence continues at coordinate 17,706 of JANYAH010000056.1, forward strand.
CCCCAGGTACGGTTCGGCATTGTCCAGGCGCAGCTTGATGGCCTGCGTGAAGTCTTCCTCCGCCTTCTCGAACTGCCGGACTTCGGTGTAAGCCTTGCCGCGTGCTGCATATACTTCGGTGCGCTCCAGCTTCAGGTTGATCGCCAGGGTGTAATCGTGGATGGCGCGCTCCGCCTGTCCCGTTGCCGCAAAAAACTCGCCGCGCGCCAGGTAGTTCTCCGCGCCGCCCGGCTGCGTCTCGGTCGCCTTGTCGAAATCGGCCTGCGCCTTCTGGCGGTCCCCCGCAGACTGGTAATCGCGGCCGCGCGCCCGCCACGCCTCCACGTTAGATCCGTCCGCCTGGATGGCCTCGGTATAGGCCGCGATCGCCTCGTTGCGCTGCCCCGCATCGTCCGCCTTCTTACCGCGTTGCACGGCCGCTTGCGATTTTTTCTTGTCGGGCTTGGCGTCTGCCGCGCCGGCGGGAAGAAGCCAGCCCGCCACGGCCACAAGCAAGGCCAGCCGCACAAGTTGGGAAGCTGAAGTCCGCATTGAACCTTCTGAAAATAGTGTACACTCGGAAGCGTAGTCGAAGTTTTCGTTGGTGCACGGGAAGCTGGTGAGAATCCAGCACAGCCCCGCTACTGTAAGCGCGGAGAATCGGCCGAACAAGCCACTGTTCCGGTAACGGAATGGGAAGGCCGGCAGATTTGATGAGGCGCAAGTCAGGAGACCGGCCGGCGATTCGCTACAGCACGGCTCTCGAGGGAGGAGCCAAAAATGCTACGAAACGTTGCGGGCCTGCTGGCCTGTTGCCTGACTTTTTCCGCCTGCCTCTCGGCCTCCGAGATCAAAGGCAAAATTATCGACCCATCCGGAGCCCCGGTTTCCGGTGCACAAATCGCCGCCGTCAACCGCGTCGGCGTAGTCGCGCGGACCACCGCCGCCACCAACGGTAGTTTCCAGTTGGACGCTCCTCAAACCTCGGACACGCGGCTTGTCGTCGCCGCGCCCGGCTTCAGCACACGCACCCTGGCGCTCGATCAAGCAGCCAGCGTGCAGCTCGAAATCGCCCCGCGGACGGATTCCGTGCAGGTAGTGGGCTCCACCATCGAACTCCCCGTCACCCTGCAAGCATCCAGCGTGGACGTAATTCCCAGCAGCCGCGTGCGGTCAAGCAATCAACCCTTTGCGATGGATCTGCTGCGCTACGTTCCAGGTGTGGCGTTCAATCAATCCGGCGCGGCCGGCGGCGTGACCAGCCTCTTCCTGCGCGGCGGCAATGCCAACCTGAACCTGGTGGAAATCGACGGCGTTCCGGTGATTGGATTCGGTGGCGGCCTGGGTTTTGATTTCGCTCACATCCCAAGCGAAGCGGTGGACCACATCGATGTCATCCGTGGCGCGCAATCCGCCGTCTATGGCTCCTACGCCAACTCCGGCGTCATCGATTTCGTCACTCGCCGTCCGGAAGCCGCCCCCCAACTCGACCTCCTCGCCGAAGGCGGCAGCCACAACGAACGCCGCTTCGCCATCACCGGCACGGGGAGCGTGGCCGGCTTCGGCCTGCTGGTCTCCGCGTCGCGCTACGATACCGATGGCCAGGTGACCAATGACGACTACCGCAACGAAAGCGTGCTACTCAACCTGACCCGCAGGTTCGGCCGGCAGAGCCTCTCCATGCACGGTTATTTCGATTCGAACGAAGTCGGCCAACCCGGCCCTTGGGGTTCCGATCCCAAGCACACCTTCAGCGGAATCGACACCGTCAGCCGCGGCAAGAATAACTTCTCCGAGTACGGCGCGCATTACCAGGCCGACCTCTCGCCCCGCGTGCGCCAGGAATTGTTCGGCAGCTTCTTCCTCAACAACAGCGGCTTCCAGAGCCAATACGGCTTTAGCTTCAACAAGGATCTCCGCGTTCAGGGCGAGGCCCGCACCATCGTCAGCGTCTCGCGGCACGATACGGCATCGTTCGGCGTCACCGGCGGGCACGAAGAAGTGAAGAATAGCTTCATCACCGACGCCGGCTTCTCCACCTTTCCGATGGAGCGCAACGAAATCGCCGTCTACGCCGAGGACCGCTATGAGGTGGCAGGCCGCCTGTTCCTCAGTGGCGGCGTGCGCGCCGAATTCTTCCGCACGCCCTCAATTCCCACCGACGGTTACTCCCGCCCGCCCTTTCCGGAAAGCCATATCTCGCGCGTCAATCCTAAGCTTTCGGCGGCGTATGTGGCCGGCGGCGCGCGCCTCCACACCTCGTTCGGCATGGGCCTGCGTCCGCCCTCCGGCTTCGAGCTGGCATTCACCAACAACCCCGCACTCAAACCCGAGCGGACGCGCAGCTTCGATGCCGGCGTGGAGCGGAAGTTCGGCAATCTGCTGACGCTCGACGCCACTTACTTCTATAACCGCTACTATGACCTCATCGTCACCCTGGGCGGCTCGTTGACTACGTTGAGTCACTATAAATCCGGCAACCTGGCCAACTCCCAGGCGCAGGGCGGGGAGTTCTCGGCGCGTTTGCGACCGGCCCGGTGGGTGTTCGTCACCGCCTCCTACACGCTGCTGGAAACCCGCATCCTATCGCTCGAGGGCTCCAGCAATCAGGCGCCGCTGCCGTTTGCCGTGGGACAACAGTTGACGCGCCGTCCCGAACACTCCGCGAATGTGGTTGCCACCTTTACCCGCGGACGGCTCGCGGCCGATCTCTCCGGCTACTTCCGCGGCCGTACGCTCTACGAGGAGCCGAGCTACGGCGCGAGCAACGGGCTGTTCTGGAATTCCGGCTTCGCCAATGCCGGCGTCAACCTGAATTACAATATCGGCCGCGGCGTGACTGCTTACGGCAACTTGCGCAATGCCCTCAACCGCCAGTATGAGGAAGTGTTCGGATTCCCCTCGCCGAAACTGAACTTCGTGGCTGGGCTAAAATGGACCATTGCGAGGACGCAATGAAGCGGGCCAGTCTCCAATGCCACTGAGTTTTCCCAAAGCTGCCAGTCCTGCGGAAAGTGTGGGGAGGACCCCCTGGTCCGCAGCCGACGCCCCCGTCGGCTTGTGCCGTAGGGGTAACCTTGATTTCACTGGCGAGAAGCGGATCCACGGGGGCCCGCGCAGACCAGGGGACCACCCCACCGGAGGGACCCATGACTAAAGAACCTTTCGACCAACCCCGCCTCGCCATCAATCGCGTCTATACCCGCCAGGGTGATAGCGGCGAGACCGGGCTGGTCGGCGGACAGCGCGTGCCCAAGGACGGGACGCGCCTCGAAGCTTACGGAACGGTCGACGAACTGAACAGTTTTCTGGGAGCCGCGCGCGCCTCCGTCAACCAGCTCGCCGTTGAAGAGCCGCGGGTCGCTCTGCTGGCCGCCATCCTCCTGCGCGTGCAGCATGAGCTCTTCAATCTCGGCTCGATTCTCGCCACCCTGCCCGAGGACGTCCATCCCCGCCAGCCGCGCGTCACGGATGCCGAAGTTCTGCAGCTCGAAACCGAAATGGACGTGATGAATGCGGACGTGCCGCCGCTGCGCTCCTTCATCCTGCCCGGCGGCAGCCGCCTCGATGCCGAGCTCCACATCGGCCGCACCGTCTGCCGCCGCGCCGAACGCATCGTGGTCACGCTGAGCCGCGCCGAAAGCGTGCCGCCGGAAGCCATCCGCTACCTGAACCGTTTGAGTGACGCCCTGTTTGTCTGGAGCCGTTGGGCCGGCCACATTTCCGGCGCCCCCGAAACTTTGTGGGAGCCAAACCAGTCCGCTTCCGGGCAACCGGATGATAGATAATTGAAAGACAAGGAGAAATCGATGCAGAATGATACGGCGAGGCCTCTGGCCTCTGGTTTGACCGTCCTGGGAGCCGTGGCGCGGGTGCTACCGCACTTGCCCAACTTCGCGCCCGTGGGCAGCATCAGCCTGTTTGCCGGAGCCCGCATGAGGGGATGGCAGGCCTACGCGCTGCCGTTGGTCCTGATGGCCGTGACGGATCCGTTGGTCGGCGGCTACTCGGCCGCCACTCCGTTGATCTATGCCGCCTTCCTGATCAACGTGTGGATTGGGACTCGCCTGCGCGGCACCGAGAACCCGTTGCGGATCGGCGCCGGCGTCCTGGCTGGCAGTCTGGTGTTTTTCCTGCTCACCAACTTCGCGTGGCTGGCCGGCAGCAGCATGTATCCGCACACGCTCGCTGGCGTCATGCAGTGTTACCTGGCGGCGATCCCGTTCTATGGCCGCACCCTGGCGAGCGACCTGCTCTATTCGGGTGCGCTGTTCGGCCTGCACGCCTGGCTCAGCCGCATGGTGGCGCGCGCCGAGCGTGTCACTGCATTGCAGACGGCATAACAGGGAGGGGCGGGCGCTGCCGCCTGCCAATTCCGCTTGTGAAAAAAGTTCTGCTTGCCTGGAGTTCCGGCAAAGACAGCGCGTGGACCCTCCACGCGCTGCGCTGTCAGAATATTGAAGTTTCGGCGCTCCTCACCACGCTCAATGAGGCGGCCGGTCGCGTGGCCATGCACGGTGTCCGCAACTCCCTGCTCCAACAGCAGGCGGATGCCATCGGCCTGCCGGTGTGGCAGATTCCGCTCCCCTTCCCCTGCACCAATGAGGATTACGAAACCCGCATGGCCGATGCCTGCCGCCGCGCGGTCGCCGAGGGCTTCGGCACCATCGCTTTCGGCGACCTCTTCCTCCGGGACGTCCGCGCCTACCGCGAACGCCAGTTGGCGGGCTCGGGACTGACACCCGTTTTCCCGCTCTGGGAACTCCCCACCGCGCTCCTCGCCCGCGACATGATCGATGCCGGCCTGCGCGCGAGGCTCAGTTGCATCGATTCCCGCGTGCTCGATGCCACGTTCGCCGGCCGCGAATTCGACCGCGCCCTGCTCTCCGGCCTGCCGGAATCCGCCGACCCCTGCGGCGAAAACGGCGAGTTCCACACCTTCGTCTACGATGGCCCCATGTTCCGCCAGCCCCTCGCCATAGAGTCCGGAGAAGTGCGCAACGTCGATGGCTTCATCTACACGGATCTGCTGTGCCGCGCGCTATGATGAGCTTGTGACATGGCGCTGATCGCGGTTTCGGGTCATCCTGGGTGCCGTTTTGAAGAGGTGGCGCGGTTTAGCGCCCAGCGGCTCGGCTTCGAGTTGCTGACGCAATCCCGCATCGTCTCGCTCGCCAGCGAAGAGTTCGGCGAGGATGCCAAGATTCCCGACAAGGCATATCCCAGTCTGGTAACCTCGATTCTGGCCCGCCTTGCCACCCAGCACCACCTCGTCTTCTGCGCCGTCGGCGGCGAACTCCAGGGCCGCCACTTTCCCGGCATGCTGCGCGTCCATGTGGTCGCCCCCGAGAATATCCGCATCGGCAACCTGATGCTCGATCGCCGCCTGGAGCGCCCCGCTGCCCGCCAGTTGCTGCTCGATCTCGAAGCCGCCGACCGCGCCGACCGCAAGGCCAAGTTCGGCAAAACCAAAGCCACCGCCGAACTCTTCGATATCGTCCTCAACGCCGAAACCCTCACCACTGAGCAGATGGCCGATTTCACCGAAGCCGCCGTCGCCGCCACCGGCCTCAAGGAACGCGGGCTTCTTTCGCCCGCCGCCGAACAGCAACTCCAGTTCCAGATGCGCCTCAAACTGGCCCGCTTCGGCATTGTGCCGCACGGCAGCGTCACCCTGCGCAATAAAATGTTCGCCCACCCCAGCGAAGAGATGTTCGCCAACCTGCTGGATTTCTACCGCATCGCCTGGGAGTACGAGCCGCGCAGTTTCCCCGTGAGTTACGCTCAGGACGGCGGCGTGCTCGAAGCCTTCACTCCCGATTTTTATCTACAGGAGTTCGATCTCTACGTGGAACTCACCACCATGAAGCAATCCCTGGTGACCAGGAAGAACCGCAAAGTGCGGCTACTGCGCGAGCTGTATCCTCACCTCAATATCCAGGTCTTTTACCAGAAGGATTTCGAAAATCTGATCTTCAAGTACGGCCTCGCCGCCCGGCCGGTGCCCGCATGAGTAGCGAACCCATCCCCGGCATCGAGCGAATCCTCTTCACGGAGGAGCAGATAGATGCCCGCATCCGCGAAGTGGCGGCGGAGATCTCACTACGCTATGCAGGCCGCTGTCTCACCCTGATCGGCGTTCTGAAGGGCTCCGTATTTTTCCTCACCGCCTTGGCGCGCCACATCGAAGTTCCCGTCAAAATCGATTTCCTTGCGATCTCCAGTTTCTCCAACAAAAGCGGATCCCCCGGCGTGGTGCGCATCGCCAAAGACCTGGATGAGAGCATTGAGGGCGAGGACGTTCTTCTGGTCGAGGATATTGTCGATACCGGCTTCACCTTGCGCTACCTGCTGCAAACCCTTGCCGGCCGCGCGCCGAATTCGCTGTCTGTCTGCACCTTCCTGGACCGCAACTCGCGCCGCATCGTGCAGGTCCCGGTGGATTTTCGCTGCTTCGAAATCCCGGACCGCTTCGTGGTGGGCTTCGGCCTGGATTCCAACCAACTCTACCGCAATCTTCACTACGTGGCTGTCATGAAGCACGAAAAGGCTTGAGCCCCGCCAAGTCTCTCCCGCGTCACCATGGTGCCGGGTTCACCTCTGACAAGGTGATTTGGGAGTATGCCGGGGCCCGGGGGTTTACCAAGTTCTCGACCCAAGTTAAGGCTTCGGCTGTTTGTGCGCGGCGAGTGGCCGGCTCCAGGGGTGCCCGAAGATGATACCGAATTCCGTGTAATCCTGCATCTCGAATTCGATCTGCTGGAAGCCGGCAGCACGCAGGCTGTCTTCAATTCCACCCTTGGTGAACAGGCGCATTTCGAGGGCGAGCCCCGGCCCCTCGTGAAACACCAGATTGCAGAAGGTCTCCACGGTTCCGTCAGGGCGCGTGTTCAGCAAGCACGGCTCTCCGCTGGTGTCTGACAAGCGCCAATCGTAAAGCTGGGGGAAGTGCTCGCGAGTACGCCCGAACGATGGCCCCGGTGAACCGTCGAAAGCCATATTCCAGAATCGCTCCACTTGTCCGTCAAGTCTGCGATTGACGATGACGTAACGGTTCTCCTCGCGGCCAAGCCGCCAGTCATAGAGCTCCGGGATCGCCGTGCGCGGGTCGCCATCCCACACCCAAGGTACGGTCAGCAGCAACACACCCGATGGCTTGAGAAGCCGAGCCGCGTTCGCGAATGCCCGCGCCACGGGCATCTCGACGTGCTCGAACACCTCGCTGGCAATCAGGAAATCTAGCTCGCCGAGCGGCGATGGATCACAACGGATGTCGAGCCGCGGCGCGGTGGTCAAGTATGTGTTGCAGTACGTGAAGCGCTCGGCTAGGACGGCGCCGATGGGCTGAGGGTCAGTCAGGCCGATGCCTTTGATGGATTTCCGGGAAGGGAACTCGGGCAGAGGTATGCTGCGGTCGAACAGCTTGAGCGAGAGCCGATGAACCAGCCAGCGAAAGCGCACGTTTGACCGGCACGCGTTGCACGATGGCAGTTCGGGGTTATCGTAGTGAGCTTGCTGAAAGACGCTGGGCTGCCCGCACACATTGCAGACGAATGCCACATCGGCAAAGGCTGGAGTCATTTGGCATCGGTGTAGGCTGCACTGAAGAACGCACACAGTGCGTTGACGGGGGCTAAGCGGTGGTAGAGCCGCTCGATCATGAGATACGCATGCACGTTCCCAGATTACTAAATTCGCTTCGGCCGTGCCCAATAGGTCCTGAGCGCTAGCGGATTCCCGGTTACTTCGCAGGCGCTTTTGCCGGAGCCGCGCGCCCACCACTTCCGCCCGGCGAGGTCCAACCGGACGGCGGATTGTACTCCGGACGGGTGCGCGGCTTGTCCGCGGCCGGGAAGTCGGCTGGAACCTTCTGCGTGACCTTGCCGGTGGCCGCCCATTCCGTCCCGCGCTGGTAGGTCGCGATGAAGCCGACGCAGTTGAGCGCGGCCAGATCGTGCCCCATCACCGTATGAAAGATCCGCCCCTTGCCGTACGACAGCACCATGAGAATCGGCTCTTCATGGTTGGTGCCGCGGTTGGCCGGATCAGACCACGCCGTAGAGAGGACGGTCATGTTCTCGCCCGGCCCGCGCATGTCGGCGTAAAGCTCGTCGGGCACGTGCATCCATTCCTTGGGGAGTCCGCTGGTGATGGGGTGGTTGGTCACCTGGTTGACCATCTTGTATGCCAGGCGCGCGCCGTGGCTTCCAGCGCCTCCCGGAGCGGTATCGGCAACCAGCTTCCCATCCTTGTAATAGAAGTGCGGACCAGACTTCTCGTTGCGGCCGCGCCAACCGCCGACGCCGATCATCAGGTTGTACTGCTTCCAGTTGGGGAATGCATTATCGGCGGCGTGGACCGAGACCAGCCCGCCTCCGTTCCGGATGTACTGCTCGAAAGACGCCTTCAGATTTTCGGACCAGCGTTCGTCCGGCACGTCGTAGTTCGCGACCACCACCTGGTACTTGCCCCAGTCCGGCTTGAACCTGGTAAAATCGCCGTCGCGGGGCGGCGCGGTCATCACGTCCACCTCGAAGATGCCGGCGTCACCCAGCATTTTTTTCAGGTACGGCGAGGTCTCCTCCCAGGCATGGTAGGGTCCCCCCTGCTCTCCGTCGAGCAGCATGACCCGGATGGGGGCGGCGGCCCGCACCGGGACCGCGCAAGCCAGGAAGGCGCCAAGCAACGCGCCGATCATACCGTTTTTCATCATAGTGTTCCTTCAGGGCGGCCACCGGGAAATCCGGCGCTGCGCGCGCCCGGCAACGGAGCGCTTTTTATCGAACCGTTCCAAAGATGTAGCACGCTTCAATGGCCGTCGTCTAGCGTGGTGTCCACGAAATAGATGGGCACATGCGGGGCAGCCAAGCTTGGGGCAGACTTCCTGGTGTGCGCGGGACGCCCGCGTCCCGCTGCCGGCACAATGGGGTCAGTTACGTGCAACGCGCGGGCAGGCCGACGGGGGCGTCGGCCGCGGACCAGGGGGTCCGCCCCACAATAAATGCAGCCGTTGCTCGTGTGCCCCACTCCACGCGCCAAGTGAACTTATTTCGGCGTCGCGTGGATCGCCACCGGGCGGAATAGCAGATCCTGGAAATCGTAGCTGAAATCCGTCAGCGGCGAAACCGCCGCCATGCGCACCTCATGGATCGTGCCATCGGGCTTCAGCGTGAAGGTCACGTAGGCGTCGGCATCCAACGTGCGATTCTTCCAGCGCGCCACGAAAGTGTCGTATTGCCAGTGCTCCAGATCGCCCGCCAGGTCCGGAGTATGCGTGAAGTGGAGGGAGAGCTTGCCGGCATGCTCCTCAATACGCATATCGCCATACCAGGCGTCGCGGTAGCGGCCGGCATAGCTGGCCAGCGGCAGCGCCGGCTTTGTGTTGAGGTTGCGTTGCCCGGCCGCCTTTTTGACGGCTTCTTCGCCCTCGGCCCGCTGCTTCTTCAGGCGCGTGGAATAGACCGCCACCCAATCGGCGTCAGGCACGCCCAGGTAGTGATCGATCACGGTATTGGCGATGGCGGCATGGGCGGCGGTGACCTCCTGGTTAGTGAGAATCACGATGCCGAGCTTCAGTTCCGGGACCAGCGCGGTGCGGGAAACGTAGCCCGAGAGCATTCCGGTGTGGCCCACCAGGCGCTTGCCGCGATAGTCGCGGAGATCCCAGCCAAGGCCGTACGCACGGAAATTCGGCTGCGTGTCGGCAAAGGCGGCGGGCGAACTCTGAGCTAGTTCCTCGATCGGCAGGATGGTCTGCGCGGACCACATTTCCCTGGACTGCGCCGCACTGAACAGGCGCGTCTTGCCGAATGTGCCGCCGTTGAGTTGCACGGTCATCCACTTCGCCAGATCCGCCACGCAGGTGATGATGGCTCCGGCGGGCGCGCTGGTGTCCATGTCCTCCTGGGGCAGCGCTTCCAGCTTGCCCGAAAGCGTGTTGTGCGGGGTCGCCACGTCCTTGCCCTGGGTCAGCGCCGCGACCTCGGTGAATGTGTTGGTCATGCCGAGAGGGGTGAAGATGCGGTCCTTGACAAAAGCGTCCCAGCTCTTGCCCGTGACCGCCGGAATCAGTTGCCCGGCCACGATGTAGAGCAGGTTGTCGTAGGCATAGGCGCTGCGGAAACTGGTGGTCGGTTTGATGAAGCGCAGACGCTTGACAATCTCCTCGCGGCCCAGGTCTCCGGGCGGGAAGAACATCAGGTCTCCGGCGCCAAGACCCAGGCCGCTGCGGTGTGTCAGCAGGTCGCGGATGGTCATCTCGCGTGTGACGTAGGCGTCGTACAACTGGAAGGCGGGCAGGTGCTGGACTACGGGGTCGTCCCAGTGGATCTTGCCTTCATCCACCAGCATGGCCAGCGCGGCGGTGGTGAACGCCTTGGTGTTGGACGCGATCCGGAACCGCGATTGCGCGGTGACCGGCGCCGCCTCGCCCTGCTTGCGCACGCCGTATCCTTTGGCCAGCACGAGGTTGCCGTCCTTGACGATTGCCACCGCGATGCCGGGAACATCGAATTCCTTGCGGGCGCGCTCCACTACCCCATCGATATATTCCTGTGCCGGGCACAGCGCCGCCGCAAGCAACACAGCGGCCGGCAGGCGAAAGCGATTCAGCATGGCATGCTCTCCGTTACTTCTCCCGCAGCATTTGATCGTACACTTCCCGTTTGGACAGTCCGCGGCGGCGCGCCACCAACTTGATCGCGTCCATCCGCGCCATGCCATCGCCGATCAGTGTGTTCACCGCGTCCACCACGGGTGTATCGTCCACCGGCGGCTCCGCGGCCTTACCGATGAGTAGGGTAATCTCGCCCCTGACGGTGTCGCGCGAGGCCAGTTGCGCGCGGATTTCGGCGGCGGTGCCGCGCAGGTACTCCTCATGAATTTTGGTCAGTTCGCGCGCCACCACCACGGGCCGCGGACCGAGGACGGTTTCGATGGCCTCCAGCGATTCCAGGATGCGGTGCGGCGCCTCGTAGAAGATCAGGGTGGCCTGTTCTTCGGCCAGCGCCTCCAGCAGGTGGGCCCGCTGCCCCTGCTTGGCAGGCAGGAATCCGCCAAAGTAGAAAGCGTCGGTGGGCAGCCCGGAACCGGCCAGCGCGGTGAGCGAAGCCGAGGGACCGGGCACGGCTTCGACCGCGATGCCGGCATCGATGGCAGCACGCACCAGGCGGTATCCAGGGTCGGAAACCAGCGGCGTGCCGGCATCGGAAACCAGCGCGATCACGGCGCCAGAGACCAGCCGCGCGGTGAGTTCTTCCGTGCGCTCCGCCTCATTGTGGTCGTGATAGCTGACCGTGGGCTTATGGATATTGTAGTGATCCAGCAGTTTGCGCGATTGCCGCGTGTCTTCGCACGCGATCAGATCGGCTTCGCCCAGCACGCGCACCGCGCGATAAGTGATGTCCTCCAGGTTCCCGATGGGCGTAGCCACCAGGTAAAGCAGACCGGCCATGTACTGAGTATAAAGAAGAAGCGTCCGAACTTGCGCTCTGATTGACAGGCTCCGGGCGCGACAGGGCGCTACTCTTCAGGAACAGTGGGACAGACCATCGCCTTTTGTGGTCTGTCATGCCTCGCTAAACCAATAGAGGCCGAGCTAGTCAAAAACAAAAAGCAATGGCGATGGTCAAGCGCGGGCTGGGTGACAGACGACAAAAGACGATCGTCTGTCTCACCATGGGAAAATATGAAGGTGAATAGAACCCCGGAGTTGAAGTTCGTTGGTGAGCGCGGAGAAGAATTGGCAGTGTGGGAGTGGCCCGGGGAGGATCCGCCGCTTCTGTTCGCGCACGCCACCGGATTTCACGGCAGGTGCTGGGACCGCATCGTCCGCATGTTTCCGGAGCGTCACTGCCTGGCGTTGGATGCGCGCGGACACGGGCGTAGCAGCCAGCCCGACCTGCCGTACCACTGGCGAATCTTCGGGCGCGACATGGCGGCGGTGGCGGAGCACTGGGACATTCGCGATGCCATCGGTATCGGCCATTCCAGCGGCGGGCACACCACCGTGCAGGCCGCGGCGCTGCGCCCACACACCTATCGCGCGCTGCTGCTGGTGGACCCCACCATTTTTCCGCTGGAATACTACGGCACGGAACCGCCGGACGCCTCCTTCACGCTGCGGCGGCGCAATATCTGGGCATCGCCGGATGAGATGTTCGAGCGCTTCAAAGCGCGTCCCCCCTTCGCCCGTTGGCTACCGGAGATTCTGCGGGATTACTGCGATTACGGCGTACTGCCGCGCGATGGAGAGTTTGTGCTGGCCTGCCCGCCCGCGGTAGAGGCGTCGATTTATCTGAACTCCAAAGAGCCGGGCTCGAACATTTATGCGGAGGTCGCGCAGTTGCAGCATCCCGTAGTGGTGATGCGCGCCGGCAGGGAACGGCAGCCTGGGATTTTCGATTTGGCCGCGTCGCCCACGGCGGCGGATCTGGCGTCGCGATTTGCCCATGGGCGCGAAATCCTGCTGCCCGAAGCCTCGCACTTTATCGCCATGGAACAGCCCGAAATGGTGGTGGATGAGATTCGCCAGTTGCTGGCCGCTACTTCTGTTCGAACAGCGAGGCCCGGCGAATCCGTTCGCCCTTGAACACCACCAGGGAGATGCGCTCCGTGGCCGCAATTTCCTGAAGCGGGTTGCCGTCCACCAGCAGCAGGTCGGCGTCCATGCCCGGGCGGATGGCTCCGATGCGCTGGGCCGCGCCTAGCAGTTTCGCGGCGTTGGCCGTGGCCGCTTGCAGGGCCACCGTCACCGGAATTCCAGCCTCCACCCAGAGCTGCAACTCGTGGTGCATCGAGGGTCCGTGGAAGACCATCGGATTGCCCGAATCGCTACCCATCACCAGGGGGACGCCCGCCTTCCAGGCGCGCAGCAAGTTGGCGCGCGCGGTGTCGAGCGCGTGCTGGAACAACTCCGCCTTGACAACGTCGGCGCCCTTTCCGGAGCCGACGAACTCCCGGGTCTCCTTCAGCAAACGCGCGGGCACCACCTGCTGCACCAGCGAACGGTTCAGAACGTCCGGTTTGCCGCCGAAGTAAAGTGCGTAGGCCTCGGCGACGGCGAGCGTCGGGTCGAGATAGACGCCCTCCCTGGCCATGCGTTCCAGCAAGCGGTCTGGGATCTCGTCGCGCCAGGATCCGTGTTCCACGCTGGCGCTGCCAATCTCCACCGCGTCGGCCACGTCGCGGGCGTCGCCGGTGTGGGTGGCCAGCGGCAGGTGCTGCGCGTGCGCCTCCTCGGACACGGCGCGCACCAGAAGCAGATCCAGCCGGTCGTAGCGCATCCCCGGGCCCCATCCCGCTTCCAGGATCGCCTTGATGCCATCGACCCCTCTGGCTTTGAGTTCGCGGACCTGTTTGCGGGCTTCCTCGGGCGTCTTGGGAGTGCGCACCAACTGCGCCTTCACGGTGTCTCTGATGGCAACCGGCAGGTGCTCGACGAACTCGGCGCCGTGCCCGCCCTCGGCGGTGAACATGGGTCCGCAAACAAACAGTTGCGCGCCGAGTTTACCGCCATCGCCGATTGATTTACGCAGCTTGAAGGAAGCCTCCAGACCGTCGCCCACGCTGCGCACCACCGTGACGCCGCTGTAGAGCAGTGCGGCAGCGGAGTGCGCCATGGTCTTGTCGACATCGTAGTCCCGAGTGTCCGCTGAGATGCCGCCAGAGGCCGCCAGATGGACATGGGTATCGATCAGGCCGGGCAGCAGCGTTTTGCCGGCGCCCTCCACGGTCTCGGCCTTCAGTTGATCGGGGTCCGGCGCCGTACCTTGGTAAATCGCGGCGATCTTGCCGTCGCGAACCAGCACCGCTCCGTTTTCGATGACCTTGCCATCGCCCGTGAAGATCCGCGTGTTGCGGATCAGGAACACGCCGGAGCGCTGCAACTCGCGATAGAGCGCGGCGTTGTTGCCCAGGTGTTCCTTGCTGTAGGCTTGCCACGCGCCCATCGCCACGAATGGCGCCAGCACGGCCACCACCCAAAGCTTGTTGCGTGGGCGAATCTTTTCTTCCTTCTCCCAGCGGAATAGCTGCACGGCCAGGAACAAGCCGAGCACCGTGGTCAGCAGCAGCGCGGCGACGGCCAGTGCGTTGTCCCGGAGATTCTGATTGCGGAAGAAGATGCCCTGGAAACCGCTAACCAGGTAGGAGGCCGGCATGAATTGCGCGAGGGTCTGCGCCCACTTGGGCAGCATCGCTGCCGGAATCGTGGCGCCGCTGAGGAACAGCATTGGCATGTAGACGCTCTGTATGGCGATGGTGGCTTCGGCCATCGTGTTGGTGACCGCCGCCAGAATCAAGCCGATGGCGCGCATTGAGCAGACACCGAGCGAAGCCATCAGAAACAGCGAGAACCAATTCTGCGGCAGCGGCATAGCGTAGAGGAAATGGGCCAGCCCCACCAGCAGGAAGAGCACCGGAAGAAACAACAGCCAGCCGCTGAACATGGCCGCCACCAGGATGGGGAGCGGCGAGATGGGGGTCACCTTGAAGCGGCGCAGAATATTGGCTTCGCGCTCCTGCACGCTGCGCATCCCGGCGCCCCACAGTCCGTTGCCCAGAATACCCATCACCAGCACCGTGCTCACGAAATAAGCGATGCCCGCGCCCACCCCGGCGTGAAACAGTTCGGCGAAAGCGAAGAAGAAGATCAGGGGGAACAGGTAATTGAAGAACAACACGCCGCGGTCGCGCAGCGTCAGCCGCATATTGCTCTTGAACAGCGCCAGGTAGATTCTCATTCCCGCAGACTCTTTCCAGTAAGTTCGATGAAGGCGTCCTCCAGCGACGGCCGTTTGATGCGGATGTCGGCCAGTTCCACGCCCTTTTCGTCGAGCCACTTGACCATCTCGACTACAATGCGGGCGGGGCGGCCGGTGGTCACCGCAATTTTCATACGCGTCTGGTCCGCGGTGACTTGGTCGGCTTCGGGCCATTGCGGCAGCGCCATATCGCCCAGCGGGGCGGTGAGCTCGATCTCGATGGTGGAATGGGCCACTGCCTTTTGCTGAATCTCGCGGGGCGTGCCCATGGCGACGATGCGGCCTTCATCGACAATGGCCACGCGGTCGCAGAGCTTCTCCGCCTCTTCGATGTAGTGGGTAGTCAGCAGGATGGTGCGCTGCTCGCGGCGCAGATCCAGCACCAATTCGTGGATTTCGAGGCGCGCTTGCGGGTCCAGCCCGGCGGAGGGCTCATCGAGAAAAAGCACTTGCGGGTCGTTGAGCAGGGCCAGCGCCAGGGCGAGCCGCTGCTTCTGTCCGCCGGAGAGTTTGCCGTATTGCGTGTCGCGCTTCTCCCAGAGTTGCAGGCGCTTCAAGAGCTGGTCGCCATCCACGGTGCGCGTGTAGAAGGCGGCGAACAGTTCCATGGCCTCGCAGACCTTGAGTTTCTCTTGGAGGTTGGTGGATTGCAGGCAGACGCCGACGCGGTCCTTAAGCTGGCGGGTTTGCACGTCGGGGTCGCAGCCGAGAACGCTGACGCGTCCGCCCGTGCGGGTGCGCAGCCCTTCGAGGATTTCGACGGTGGTGGTCTTCCCGGCGCCATTGGGGCCGAGCAGGCCGAAGACTTCGCCGGCGCGCACTTCGAAATCGATACCCTTGACGGCCGGGAGACTGCCGTAGCTCTTGCGGAGGGCTTCCACCTGGATGGGATTGTCCACGAATTCTCCAGTCTCTCACAGGCTGGCTTGCTATAGCATGGTAAGGAGAGTGATCGGTGAACGCACAGCTATTTCAGTTCGAATGGGACGAGGTCAAGGCGGATGCAAATGCACGTAAGCATGGTGTCACTTTCGAACTGGCCTCCACGGTATTCCACGATCCGCACCTGCTCACCGTCGCCGATCTGGAGCACAGCGACACCGAGGAGCGCTGTCCGTCGTCTACCTTTGCTCCGCCGCCGACCCCGCCGCGCTCGACATCAGGCTGATATCGGCCCGCAAATCGACGCTGGCTGAGAGCCGGCAGTATCAGGAGGGTTTATGAGCAATCAATCAATCGAAGACAACGACATGCCGGCCGAGATCGACTTCAGCAAAGGGGTTCGCGGTCTCCACCATATCCCTCCCGGCGCCAGGGTGCTGATGCCCGCCTCCATCGAGAAGAGCGTGTGGGCGTACTTCTCCGGCAAAGCCGAGGAGCGGGGCATCCAACTGTCGGAACTGCTGACCGAAGTGCTGAAGCGCGATATCGAGATCAGTGAAGCGCTGAAGTAGGCAACTGCCGGACGTCGTCGTCAGTCCTCTAATTCGCGTTGATGCCGAGCTTGGTGTTGACCTTGGCCAGTTCCTTGCGGAAGAGGCGGTTTTGGGGATAGTCGCGGGCCAACTCGGTCAACCACTGCTGGGCCTCCTGGGGACGCTTCTCGCGCAGCCCGATGATGCTCAACATGATCTTGGAGAAGGGTTTGAAGTAGTGCCCCTCGCGGGCCACCAGCCTGAGGCGCTCCACGCCACGGTCCTTGCTGCCATCCACGTTATCGAAGTGTACGAACCATTTGATGAAGAATGGAAGGCTGCCGATCATGTACTCGGAGATACCCGCGGTCAGGTAGGCATCGTAGAATTTCGGATCCACCTTGAGCAGGCGTTGGGCGTAGCTGTTGGAGCGTTTGGCTATTGAGAGGCTGGAGAACTGCTTTTTCTCCACAAATGCCATGTAATCCGTGGCCACACCTTGAGCCACGCTCATGGCGAACAAGGCTTGCGGGTCATCCGGGTTGATCTTGAGCGCAGCGTCGGCGCGGGTTTCGACATCATGGACAGCGCGCACGAACTTCTCGCGGGTGACGGGATCGGGGTCCAGCTTTTTCTTTTTCTCGGCAATCTGCTTGTCGTCGGTGAGGAATTCGCTTTCCAGAATGCCGAGCCGGTCGAGTTCATAGAACAAATAGGCGGAGGCGCGAAACGCGTAGGGCAGTGGGACCTGTGGGGAAGTGGCAATGGTGCGGTCGAGGATCTCGTGGGCAGCCACATAGTCCTGGTTGTACATGCGCTGCAGCGCCGTGTCGATACCGTTGGGTTCGGCGGCGTGGAGTGCGGAAACGCACAGAAATAAAGCAAGAGGCTGGATTCGCAAAATGAATGCCTACGCTAATGTTACCGTTTATCGACGACGCTCCGCCACCACGGTGATCTGGATATCGCGCGCTTGGCGCACCACCTGCTGCACAATGGTTTCCCCGAACCTTTTCCACCAGGGGCGGGCCGGACTTCGCCCCACGAAAATCTGGGTGACGCGGTGGGCGCGGGCGAACTCAGCGATGCTGCGCGGCACGTCCTCACCTTCTACCACGTGCGTTTGGATGCGCAGGTTACGCGCGAAGCTCATGTGGCGCTCCACGGTTTCGCCGACGCTTTGGGACGGGGCTACGTGAACCGCCAGGCAATCGGCGCGGAGATAGTCCGCCATGCGCTTGCCGCGGCGGATCAGGTTAGCCGACGAGGGGCGCCCGGTGAGGCAGATGAGGATGCGCTCATCGCGCCGCGGCGCCAACAGTTTCTCTTCCACCTCGTGGGCCGTGTGGCGGATGGCGAGCTCGCGGAGCGCGGTGAGGTTGGCTTCGGCGAAGAAGTTATCAAGCGCGCGGCGCGCCTTCCCGGAGGCGTAGACCACGCCGCGCTCGATGCGGTTGCGCAGGGCTTGCGGCGTGAGATCGACCAGCACGCACTCGTCGGCTTCATCCACCACCCAATCCGGAACGGTTTCGCGGACGCGGACTCCGGTAACGTGCCAGACCTGGTCGTTGAGGCTTTCCAGGTGCTGCACATTCATGGTAGTGAGCACGCCGATTCCGGCGTCGAGCAGTTGGTGCACGTCTTGCCAGCGCTTGGCGTTCTTGCTGCCGGGGACGTTGCTGTGGGCGAACTCGTCGACCACGGCCACGGCGGGCTTGCGGCGCAGCACCGCCTCGGTATCCATCTCCTCGAATTGGGAACCGGCGTAGGCAATGACGCGGCGCGGCACCAACTCCAGGCCCTCAATCTTGGCAATGGTCTCACTGCGGCCGTGGGGTTCGAAATAGCCGATGGCGACATCGACGCCCTGTTTGCGGAGGGCCTGGGCCTCATCGAGCATGCGGAAGGTTTTGCCGACCCCCGCGGCATATCCCAGGTAAACCTTGAGATGGGCGGGGCGCTTCATACGGAGATCCGTTCGATTCGCAGATGTCGATTCACCGCAGAGACGCAGAGAGCGCAGAGGAAAGCGCAGAGAAAACCAAGAATAGGCTCAGCGAAAGGGGCGGGCTTCGTGCCTCCCTTGGTGGCACTCGCTGCCCGCGCCGAGGCGTGAATCTTGGCCTTTCGGCCGCCCTGCTTTGTCTTCTCTGCGCTTATCTCTGCGATCTCTGCGTCTCTGCGTTGAATCGATTTCCGCATGAGCAGCCTCATTTCGCCTCCGCATGGGGAAACAGGCGGACGTCGAAATCCTCGGCGGCGTCGATCAATTTCTCGACCGGACTGCGGTCGCGCTGCGAGTGGCCGAGGAAGAGTTGCGTGATACGCTGCTCGTGAGCGAACTGGAGCAGCGTATCGGCGAAATCGCCGCCTTTCAGGCAATGCACCTGGGCGTCCATTTCGCGCGCCAGCGCGAGGTACCCATCCAGGCGAGCGCGGTCGGCGTCGTCCAGGGCGGGTTGTTCCACGTAGGCCACCAGCAGCGCTCCATGGAACCGCCGGGCGTTGCGCTGGCCGCTCTCCAGCATGGGGCGCGCGTTGCTGCGCGGCGTCAGGCACACCAGGATGCGCTCCTGTGCGCCCCAGGACGCCGAAACGCCGTGCGAGTCAAGGTAGTCCTGCAACTGGCGTTCCACCACGTCGGCGGCCAGCAGCAGGGCCAACTCACGCAGTTCGGCGAGCACGCGCGGGTCTCCCATGGCGACATCGGGCGGCGCATCGACCACTTCGATGTCATCGGCTTCGTGCAGGAACTTCTCGGGGATGCCGGTGGTGGCGCGCTTTCCGGTGAAGCGCTCGACGGCCGCCTGCTGCTCCCGGATGAACTGCACGTTGACGGCGGTGATCACGGCGATCCCCTGGTGCAGAATCTCCTCCACATCCTGCCAGCGTTCCGGGTTGCGGCTGCCCGGCGGATTGTTGAATGCCAGTTGATCGATCAGGCAGACCTCGGGATGGCGGCGGAAGAT
>JANYAH010000140.1 GCA_025361425.1 Candidatus Solibacter sp.
ATTGAGACGTGCTATCCGATCTTCCTCCGTCGACTTCAGGTCGGTCGTCGGAAGCTGTTCGCTGATGAAGAAGCGATTGAGACAGACCAACCACGCGACAAGGCCATCAACGATCTTGGTCGGAAGCTGTTCGCTGATGAAGAAGCGATTGAGACAATACGTTTCCCTCGCGGACTACGTTGAACGTCGTCATTGTCGGAAGCTGTTCGCTGATGAAGAAGCGATTGAGACCGACAGCCCCACCAGGTCCGGATTGTATCCGCCCCGTCGGAATCTGTTCGCTGATGAAGAGGCGATTGAGACGAGGTTTCCCTCTATCTTCGACCAGTTTCATTAGTCTGCGTCGGAAGCTGTTCGCTGATGAAGAAGCGATTGAGACAAGGGGGCGACAGGCCAGAGTGCGCGTCCCCATGTGGCGCGGGGGGGGAGGACCTGCAATCGCGACTGGGGTCGATGACGAACTTGGGCGGGGGCAGAGAGGGATAGGTTGGCGGGTATGCCGGGCTTGCGCTCTTACCTGCCGCGCGCTACCAAGGAGGGGTACCTAAGGCGAAATCACGCATATGGAGATTGTTGCGCACGGCCTATGGGCTGCCACGGCTGCAATCACGGCGAAGAGATCTACCCGTGCCAGCGTTAACGTTGGCTGGGCAGTGTGGTGGGCGGCGTTCCCCGATGTGCTGGCCTTCGGGCCGGCGGTTGCCGCGGGTTTGTGGCTGCGACTTTCGGGCGGTTCCCAGGCAGGATCGGGCGATGGCCATTTTCTGCCGCACGTACACATCGGCCTGCCGCTTTATCTGGCAGGGCACAGCCTAGTCGTTTTTCTGTTGGTGTTCGGCATCGCCACGATGCTGATGCACCGGATTGTGTTCGAGATGTTCGGCTGGCTGCTGCACATTCTGATTGACATTCCGACGCACAGCCTGCGCTACTACGCGACGCGGTTCCTGTGGCCGGTTTCGGACTACCGCATTGACGGCATCGCCTGGTGGACGCCGTGGTTTTGGGCGGCGACGTACGCGGCCCTGGTGCTGGCGTATTTCGTCATGTGGAAGAAGGGATGGCTTTGGCCCGTGCGGCCGTTGGCGGATCGCCGGCCGCAGCCCGGTTAGGGAGTGGCTCGGAGATGGGTGGTGACGGACGGCAAGAGGCGACCGTCCGTCCCACTTTGCCCGGTACAATCACAGTATGAGGGTTTGTGTATGTTTGCTGGCACTGGCCGCGATTTCGCTGCAAGGGGCGACTCCGCCGAAGAGCGAAACGGTGCGCGGCAAGTTGGATGTGCGTAGCGGCGAGGCGCCGGTGGTGGAGACGGCGGAGCACAAACGGATTGTGCTGGATGGCGATGCACCGACACGGAAGGTGCTGCACGATCCGCGAATCAACGGGTTCGAGGTGGAAGCGCGCGGGCACTTCACGGCGCCCGAAAAATTCCTAATCGATCCGCAGCACACGCGCGCCCTGGTGGTGCGCGATGGGGGCAAGCTGAAAATGATCACGTACTGGTGCGACGTGTGCTACATTCGCGCTTACGCGCCGGGGCCGTGCGTGTGCTGCCAGAAGGACACGGACCTGGACCTGCGCGACCTGGACGATATTCGATGAGCCCCAACAACTACACAGCCCGCGAACTGGCGGTAGACGGAATCGAGACGGTACAACTGGCCGACGCGGCGCGCAAGGTGGAACTGGAAATTGCGCCCGGAGTGGGCAACATGGCGTACAAGTGGAACGTGGGGGGGCGGAACTATCTCTACTTCCCGTACCCCGGTGTGGCGGCGTTCGCGGCCAAGCCGCGGCTGTGTGGCGTGCCGTTGCTGGCGCCGTGGGCCAACCGCCTGGATGGCGATGCGTACTGGGCCAATGGCCATCGCTACCTGCTGAATCCCGATCTGGGGAACGTGGGGCGCGACGGCAATCGGAAACCCATCCACGGGCTGCTGGGATTTTCAAAGAAGTGGAAGCTGATGGAGGCCAAGGCCGACGGCACGGGCGCGTGGGCGAGCAGCCGGCTGGAGTTCTGGCGGCATCCGGAAATGATGGCGCAGTTCCCCTTCCCGCACACGTTGACGATGACCTACCGCCTGCGCGACGGCAACGTGGAAGTGGAGACGGCGATTGAGAATCACGGGACCGACCCGATGCCGATCGCGGTGGGATTCCACCCGTATTTCCAGTTACACGACGTGCATCGGGACGAGTGGCACGTACACTTGGCGGCGCGCGACCATTTGGTGCTGAATGCGCAGTTGATTCCGACGGGCGAGCGCAAGCCGGTGGAATTCGCCGACCCGTACTCGCTGAGCGCGGGGCCGCTGGACGATGTGTTCGCCAACCTGATTCGCGACCCGGATGGGCTGGCGCGCTTCAAAGTGGAAGGCGGGCGGGAGCGCATCACGGTGGCTTACGGACCGAAGTACAGCGTCGCCGTGATTTACGCCCCGAGGGGTCAGGACTATATCTGCTTCGAGCCGATGGCGGCGATTACGAACGCCTTCAATCTGGCCCACGACGGCGTGTATCAGGAGCTGCAGAGCGTGGCCCTGGGCGCGACGTGGAAAGAAAGTTTTTGGTTGAGCGTGGGGTAAGGCGCACGCCGGCATGGAGGCCGCCACTCCGCCGCCTGGTTAGCGAATAGAATGCCGCGCAGATGGTGGTTGAAGGCGGCGCCCCGCCGGTTTCGGTTGCCAGAGAACGCCAACAGGCGACGCCGCGAGAATTTTCGATTGGCTGGCGCCTACTTCCAGAGTTTGCGGACCACTTGAATGACGATGAAGCCGCTGACCGCGAAGATGCCGCCGAGAATCAGCGCATAGGTGGTTCGCCCGTACAAGAAATTGCCGACGGTGAAGAGGGCCGACCAGATCATGGTACATCCCATGGTCCAGCCGGTGAGCGCGAGGGGGATATTGTCGCCTTCCACCTGGGCGACGGTGGCGCGCGCCTGAATGTGCCGCCAGCCGGGGCCGAAAGGCCGGGCCTTTTCGTAGAAGGTGAGCAGGACCGCGGGGTCGGTCTGGGGACCGAGGTAGGCGGCGGCCATCCAGGAGACGGTGGTGATGGCGACGCCGATGAGCAACTGTTGGGAGAAGCCGAAGACCACCCCGTTTTTGGCGAGGATCAGGAAGGCGATGGCCACGGCGAAGGAACTGATCATGGCGACAATTTCACACCACGCCGTGATGCGCCACCAGAACCAGCGCAGGAGATAGAGCAGGCCGGTTCCGGCGCCGACCTGGAGCAGCAGGTTGAAACTGTCCTTGGCGGTAGAGAGCAGGAACACCATGGCCGAGGAACCGACGAACAACAGGACGGTGGCGTAGCGGCCGGCCAGCACGTAGTGTTTTTCGGGAGCGTCGGTTTTGATGAAGCGGCGGTAAAAATCGTGGACCAGGTACGAGGCGCCCCAGTTGAGGTGAGTGAGGATGGTGGACGAGTTGGCGGCGATGAGGCCGCCCAGCATGAGGCCGACCCAGCCGACGGGAAGGAAGCGCAGCATCGCGGGGTAAGCGATATCGTGACCTAGGAGTGTGGGGTCCAGATTGGGGAAGGCCTTCTGGATATCGGACAGTTGGGGGTAGACGACGAGCGACGCGAGGCCGACCAGAATCCAGGGCCAGGGCCGCAAGACGTAGTGGGCGACGTTAAAGAAGAGGGTGCCGCCGAGGGCGTCCTTTTCAGATTTGGAGGCCAGCATGCGTTGCGCGATGTAGCTGCCGCCGCCGGGTTCCGCGCCGGGATACCAGGTAGCCCACCATTGCACGGTGATAGGGATGATGAAGATGGCGACGGCGAGATCCCAATTGTTGGTGAAATCCGGCAGCATGTTGAGATAGTTTAGGCCGCCCGGACCTTTCATGACGGAGAGCTTGGCGACCAGGCCGCTCATCCCGCCGACTTGCGGCAGGTTGACCGCAAAATAAGCCGCCGCGATTACGGCCGACATTTTGATGAAGAACTGGATCATGTCGATGACCAGCACTCCCCAGAGTCCGGAGTAGGTGGCGAAGATGACGTTGAGCAAGCCCACCGCCAGCAGCGTCTGCCAGCGTTCGAGGCCGAAGAGAATCGCGGCGATCTTGCAGGCGGCCAGGTTGACGGTGGCCATGATGATGCAGTTGAAGAAGAGGCCCAGGTAAACCGCGCGGAAGCCGCGGACCGCGCTGGCGGCCTTGCCGGAGTAGCGCAGTTCGTAAAATTCCAGATCGGTGAGCACGCCGGAACGGCGCCACAGACGCGCGTAGAAAAACACCGTGGAAACCCCGGTAAGGGTGAAGGCCCACCACTGCCAGTTGCCGGCCACGCCCTGCGTGCGGACGAAGTTGGCAACCAGGTTGGGCGTATCGCTAGAGAAGGTGGTGGCCACCATGGAAATGCCGGCGAGCCACCAGGGGACCGAGCGGCCGGAGGCGAAGAACTCGGTGGTGCTTTTTCCGGAGCGCTTTCCGAAGAAAAGCGCGGGCACAAAACAGACGGCGACCGATAGGAAAGCGATGATCCAGTCGAGTTTTTGAAGCTGCATAAGAACTATGAGTTTACAGCGCCGGGACCCGGTTCGGCATGAAGAATGTGGCCGGGGGTTCCGGAATAGAAGCGCTCCACGAGTCCGGCGTGGACCTGGGAGAGGTCGGCACGGCGGCAGAAGACGACGGCACAGCCGCCGAAACCGGCGCCGGTGAGGCGCGCGCCGAGAGCGCCGGAATCCATGGCGGCCTCCACCAGGCGGTCCAGTGCGGGGCAACTGACTTGCAGGCGATCGCGCAGGCTGGCGTGGGAGGCGAGCAGCAGGCGGCCGAAGCGGGCGGAATCATCTTCGCGCATAGCCTGCACGGCGTGGCGCACGCGGAAGGCCTCGGTGACGACGTGCAGGAACGCCGGGGGCAGATGTTGGGCAGCCGCCAGGGCGCAAAGATCAATCTCCGTTCTGCCGTGAATCGCCTCGGAATAGGACGCGAAACCGGTTTGGCGCAACGCCAGGGTGCCGGCGGCGCGGACGGCGTTGTACTGCTCGCGCACGGCGCCGGATTTCTCGGCGGTGTGCAGGCTGTTGGCCACGAGGAAGGCCCAATCCGGGGGAATCGGGATGTGGTGCACGGCGAGCGGCACGAACTGAATGAGCGAGGCGCAACCCTCGCGCGAGGCGAGCGATGCGGCGTGATCCATGCCACCGCCACGGGTGCCGACGAACTGTTCGCCATCGGGGAGGATCTCCATGAGCTCTTCGAAGGAAGCCTCGCGAAGGTTAGCGCGCAGCAGGGCCAGGGTGACGGCGACAATCAGGGCGGACGATGACGAGAGTCCCGCCGCGGGGGGCAGGTCGGCATCGATGGTGGCGTCGATGCCGTTCATCACACCCCACTTGCCGGCGATGGCCTGAGCGGCGGCGCGGAGGTAGTTCTCCCAATCGCCGCGAGCGACGGGCGTGAGGTTGGGGGTCCACAAGAAATCGCGGTGACCGTAGGCGCCGCTGGTGACGCGGATGCGGCAATCGGCGCGCGGCTGGAAGTGAATGCGAATGGAGCGGCGGAGCGCCATGGGGAGCACGGGCAGGCCGTGATAGTCGATATGTTCGCCGATTAGATTGACGCGTCCGGGAGCGGAGACCATTGCCTCACGATAGCGAGGTGAGCGAGGGCTGTCCAGCGCGGGAAATGGAGGAAGGGGGAATTTGGCTGAGGTTCTTTGGGGAGGACTTAGGGGAGGGAGAATTATTCTATGTTGGAGTCACTCGGGTTGGCGGGGGTTTGGGGAGGCGGAGAGGGCAGTGAGTGGGGCGGCAAGGAGGGCTCGAGGGCGGGTTGCGAGTTGCTTTTGAGTTGGCCGCAGGCGGCGTAGATATCGAGCCCGCGGGGCTTGCGGACGAAGCAGGGAAGTCCGCGGCGGACGATGTTCTGGAAGCTGGCGACGCGCTCTGGGAGCGGGGTGGCGTAGGGGATTCCGGGTCCGGGATTGAGGGCGATGAGGTTGACTTTGGCGTTGAGGTTGGCGAGGAGTTTGACGACGCGGCGGGCGTCGGAATCGGTATCGTTGACGCCATGGAGCAGGACGTATTCGAAAGTGAGTTTCTCCCAGGGACGGAGCGGATAGGCCTTGCAGGCGGCCAGCAGATCTTTCAGGTGATATTTTTGGGTGATCGGCATGAGTTCCTGCCGCTGCTCTTCGGTGGAGGCGTTGAGGGAGATGGCGAGTTTGGGGCGGACCGGTTCGCGGCCGAGTTCGGCGATCTTGGGGATGATGCCGGCGGTGGAGAGGGTGATGCGGCGGGGGGAGAGGGCAAAGCCGGCGGGGTCGAGCAGAATACGGGTAGCTTTGACGACATTGGGCAGGTTGAGGAGCGGTTCGCCCTGCCCCATGATGACGACGTTGAGGCGGCCGGCTTCGTGGAGGAGTTGGTTTTCGCGGGTCACGAGGAGCACCTGGGCGACGATCTCGCCGGCGGTGAGGTTGCGTTCGAGGCCCATCAGGGCGGTCATACAGAACTTGCAATCGACGGGGCAGCCCACCTGGCTAGAGATGCAGATGGTGTGGCGGGCGGCTTCGGGCATGAGCACGGTTTCGACGGTGCGGGCGTCGGCGAGGCGGAGCAGGTAGCGGCGGGTACCGTCGGTGGATTCGAAAAGGCGGTCGACCGTGGGGAGGCCGAGGGAATGGTGTTCGGCGAGTTCCTGGCGTAGGTGGACGGGCAGGGTGGAGATCCGCACGAGGTCCGCGGCTTGGCCGTGGTAGAGGGCTTGGTAGATCTGGCGAGCGCGGTACGCCGGCTGATGGGGGCCGAGGGCCTCACGGAGATCAGCCAGGTCCATGCCCACGAGCGGTTGGGACATTCTTTTCCAGTTTAGCGGATTCGAAGGAGGGATTCGGGACGGTCGCAGGTTTTCGGGCTGCGGCTAGGGTCGAAGACGACAGACGACAAAAGGCTATCGTCTGTCCCACGGGCTGCCTGAAGGTGCTACAACTGAAATAGGCCGCTTCTACTCTTCTGCAATGACACCGCCAAACAATCCTTTACGGGACATCGAAATGAGCACGCTGGGCAACGGCTTGCGGGTAGTTACCGAGGTCATGCCGCACGTGCGCAGCGTGTCGGTGGGTATCTGGATTGGTTCGGGCTCGCGGCGGGAATCGACGGAGCAGAATGGCATCGCGCACTTCATCGAGCACATGCTGTTCAAGGGCACGACCAGCCGGTCGGCCGAGGACATCGCGCGGACCGTGGACGCGCTGGGCGGCAATCTAGACGCCTTTACGGCGAAGGAACTTGTGTGTTTCAACACCAAGGTGCTGGACCAGCACCTGTCGCAGGCCTTCGACGTTCTGGCGGACCTGGTGTTGCATCCGATGTTCCGGGAAGAAGATATCGAGAAGGAAAAGGGCGTCATCCTGGAAGAAATCAAGATGGAGGAGGACTCGCCGGACTATCTGGTCCACGAGATCTTCTCGGCTAATTTCTGGAAAGATCACGCACTGGGCAAGCCAATTCTGGGGACGCCGCAGAGCGTGCGGCGGTTCGACAGCACGATGTTGCGAGATTTTTACAGTGTGGTTTACGCGCCGGCGAACGTGCTGGTGACGGCGGCCGGAAACCTGACGCACGAGGGGCTGACGACGCTGGTGCGGCAGCACTTCGAAGCGCTGCCGAGAGGCGAAGCGGCGCCCGCGGAACAGGCTCCGAGCACGCACGCCCGGATTGCGCTGCGCAACAAAAAATCGCTAGAGCAAGTACACCTGTGCCTGGGGGTTCCGTCGTACCCGTTGCCGCACCAAGAGCGGTTCGCCTGCTACGTGCTGAACACCTTGCTGGGGGGCGGGATGAGTTCGCGCCTGTTCCAGAATATTCGTGAGCGGCAGGGGCTGGCCTATTCCGTGTTCAGCGAACTAAGCCCATACCGGGACACGGGCTGCCTATCTATTTATGCCGGGACGAGCGTGGAATCGGCGCGCAAAGTGGTGGAAGCCATCACCAAGGAATTCCGGGATCTCAAAGAGCAGCAGGTGAGCGATGAGGAGTTGCGGCGGGCGAAGGACCACCTGAAAGGTTCGCTGATGTTGGGACTGGAATCGACGGGCAGCCGGATGTCGAACCTGGCGCGTCAGCAAATGTACTTCGGTAAATTCTTCACCCTGGACGAGTTGCTGGAGAGCATTGAAACCGTGACAGCGGAGGACGTGCGGCGGATCGCGCAGACGTTTTTCGACCCGAAGCAGATCGCGCTGACAATTTTGGGCAATCTGGCGAAGCTCAAAATCGGCCGCGAAGACCTGGCGTGCTGAGCCATTTTTTAGCCATTCGCCAGAGCCCGTTGCAGCCAGCCGAAGGGAATGCGCTCCTGTTCCAGGCGGACGCGCTCGCCCAGACAATTGTGGCAGAGGTCGTCGAATAGAGCCCGTTCGGCGGAGGTCGGACGGGGGAGTTCGCCCTCGTAGGGGTTGCTTTCGCGAACCCAGAGCGGCGCATGTTGCAGGAGCGTCTCGCGATCCATCAGGAAAGACTGGGCGGCCGGGAATCGCACGCGGAGGCGGTCCAGGATATGGAAGCCGTAGGTATCGATGTCGCCCCAGTAGTGGAGGGCGCGACGGTGCAGCCAGCGCACTTCGGAGAGGCGGTCGAGGCCGTAGGCCAGACCGAAAATGACCAGACTGCCGGGAACGCCGGGGAAGGCCGGGCCGTTGGTCTCGTTCTCCGTGATGAAGACGCGCTCCACGGGTAAATCCAAGGATGCGAAATCGCGTGCCGGAACCGCCAGGTCGGTCAACCCCTGGATGGCGAGGCGGCGATCCAGGATGCGGAAGCGCACCTGCGACGGCTTGGACGCCAATCCGAAGCGCGGTTCGAAATTGCGCAGCCCGGCGGCGGCACCTGCGTCGAACGCCTCCGGCGGGAGTACGAGATCGAGCAGCTCCGCCAGCAGGGGCTTGCGTTCCTCGATAAACTTGGTATCCACGCCGGCGATATCGAGTTGGCGCAGGTAGAGCCCGCAGCGGGGGTGGCTGCGAAACCAGAGCAACACCGCCAGGATGCGATCCCAACTTGCCGCACATTGCAACGCGGCCAGCGGTTTGCGCGCGGCAGTTTCTCCAGCGTGACGGCGGCCAGGGAGCGGAAGCGGGCCGCATCGCGACGCAGGGTCTTCCTCGGTCCCCTGGGCGATCTCGCGCAGCAGCGCGAAGACGGTCATCAGGCGCGCTTCGGCGCCCACGAATTGCCGCTGGTTGAAGCCCGCCAGCCGGCCCAGGGCGCGTTCCGTGGGCGGGGTGAGATCGTAGTGCGCCTCATCGTTGCCCGGCGGATAGTATTTGCGCAGCCAGCCGCGGCTGTGGGCGGCCCAATCGTCGAGGTACTGCTCAGACCAAATGCCCCCAGCGAGTGGAATAGCGCCACGCAGCGCGCCAATTGACCCTAGAAATTGCGGGGCGGACGCCCTCGTTCGCGCGCGCGCCGCCCGAAAAAGCCGCTTAAAAGGCGGCTGCAGCCAGGATTCGCTGCCCCACTGACTGTCCAGTTATTTCGTGGACACTGCGCTAGATTCTCATCCACCAGATCAGTCCGCCCCCAAGGAAGAGTCCGAAGCCGAGCAGCCCAGCGCCTACTCGCCGGTCGCGGGGCAGTTTCCACCACAGGCAGAACCCCGTCGCGCCCAGCACCATGAGCGCCACCCCGAGCAGAGGAGAGAACCCGACCCCGCGCATGCGATGGATCCGGTTGAACGCGCCCAGCACGGGGCCCGCCTTCAGCCACGTGCGGTGCGCCATCTGCACGGCGCTGATTTGGTACACCGCCACCAACGCCAGCGCACCCAGCGCCGTGTAGCGGTGGACCTGGCGCAGCGTCCCGCGCGTCCCGGGGCGCTGCCACCAGATCCACACCCCGGACGCGGCCATCAGGGCCAGGGACCACATGGCGAACTCGTTCCACCAGGCCCACAGTTGCATGCGCCAATCGCCGCTATGAAACGCCGCCGTGGTGACGTGCAGCGTGGTGAGATACTGCCAGAGGCTGGCACGCGTGTGTTCCACGCGCAGCCGTCCGGGGTGCTCCAGCACCGTCACCTTATGCCGTCCGTTGGCGTGATAGAAATCCAGCACGAGATGACGCTCCGCGTCATGCCGGATGGCGAAGTCATGCACCGGCGTGGCGAGCGAGAGCCCGAGCAGGTGCACTACGCGGTTCGCCACTTCGCGATCGCTCTGGTTCGCCTGCACAGCGAACTCCCGCTCCCGCACCACCGGCGCCGGCGAGGTCCGTGCGTCGAAAAGCGCTGCGATCCCGACGACGGCGTATAAGATGAGGTTGACGAATGTGAGCAGTCCCGCGTAGGTATGAATTCGGAGGATCAATTACCATAGCTTACATGGATGTTTCGGAAATTGACACGCCGGCGCTGGTGGTGGATCTCGATATCTTCGAGCGTAACCTGGCCTGCGTGGCCAGCTACGCGCGCGAGCACGGCTTGCGCTTGCGGCCCCACACCAAGACCCACAAATCGGTGCGCTTAGCCAGGCGGCAGATTGCCAGTGGCGCCGCGGGGCTGACCGTGGCCAAAGTCTCCGAAGCCGAAATCATGTTGGCCGCCGAACCCGATGACCTGCTGGTGGCCTACCCGATCATCGGGCATACCAAATTGGCGCGGCTCACCCAGGTGGCGGGCCGCACGCGGGTCACGGTGGCGCTGGACAGCACGTTTGCCGCCCGCCAGCTTTCCGACGCGGCGCGCGCCGCGCAGGTGGAAATCGGCGTGCTTGCGGAAGTCGATGCGGGCCTGGGACGCGTCGGCGTCGCCCCGGGCGAGCCGCTGCTGCAACTCGCGCAGGCCATCGAGAAACTGCCTCACCTGCGCTTTGCCGGGCTGGCATTCTATCCGGGCCACATCAAGACCCTGGATGGCTCGGGCCTGCGCGCCCTGGCGCAACTCTCCGATCTTCTGCGCGGCATCCTGGGCGATTTCCGCGCCGCCGGTATCGAGACCGGCACGGTCAGCGGCGGGTCCACGCCGACGCTCTTTCACTCCCACGAGATCCACGGACTCACCGAGATCCGGCCCGGCACCTACGTGTTCAACGACCTCAACACCGTGCGCAGCGGCGCCTGCGCGCTGGAAGATTGCGCCGCCACCATCCTCGCCACCGTGGTTTCCACGGCGCGCCCCGGACAGATGATTATCGATGGAGGCTCGAAGACGTTCTCCTCGGACCGGCTGGCGGACACCGCCGAAGTAACTTTCGGGCATTTGGTGGAAGCCCCCGGAGCGCGCTTCCACAAGATGAACGAAGAGCACGGATTTATCGACCTGTCGCACGCCGGCGCGGGATTCAGCGTGGGCGACCGCGTGCGCGTGATCCCCAACCACATCTGCGTCGCGGTTAATCTTCACGAGAAGGTCTACGGCGTGCGCGGCGACTTGGTGGAAGAGGTGTGGCCGGTCGACGCCCGGGGCAAATTGCAGTAGTCGCCGCCGCGTCGCCGCGGCTTCGCGTCAAGAAGCGTCCTTGCAACTC
>JANYAH010000182.1 GCA_025361425.1 Candidatus Solibacter sp.
CAAACATGGTGTGCTCCTTTCATTGCGCCTCGCGGACACACTACTCCTCCGGATGAAAACTACGGGAAGTGCGCCTCAGCGGCCGGTGCGTGCGGTGGTTGTCATGGCCTTCAACCTCCACCCAAATAGACACCGCCGGACAGCGAAAGTTTCACGTATGCAGGAAGCGTGCAATTGCCGCTACGCGGTGCGTACTCACCTGTCGAAAAGCCTGGGCGTTCCACGGATCTTCGAAGGGCGCAATTAGCGGCTACTGCGCGGGCGCGTAGTAACCGCGGCGGAAGTACGGACGCAACGCGGGCAGGCCCTTCGGCGGCACCACTTTCACTTGCAGCGTGTGATATCGGCCGTCGCGCAGCCGGCTGGTGGGCGAGTATCCCAACACGTACCGGTTGCGGAGTTCCACGCCGATTTTGGCGGCGATATCGGGCAGTTCCGAAGCATCCGCCGGCAGGTGGCGTCCGCCGGTTTGGTCGCAAAGGTCGTTGAGCAATCCGGGCCCGCCCGCCTCTTCGCTGGTGCGCATGCGCCCGCCGCCCGATTCGAAAACGCCGATGGCGTAGATCAGAACGTCGTTTTCGCGAACCAGGTTCTTGACTTCGTTCTCCGAGTAGCGGCTGCTGTTGTCGCCGCCGTCGGAGATGACCAGCAGCGCTTTGCGATTCTTCTTCGACTTTTTCATCTCGTTCATCGCCAGAAAAATCGCGTCGAGCAGCGCCGTGCGCCCCTTGGATTGCGCCCACGTGAGTTGATTCCGGATCTCCTCAACGTTACGCGTGAGCGGCACCACCATCTTCGCCTGGTCGTTGAATTCCACCAGAAAAAACTCGTCCTCGGTGTTGGATGTCCGCAAGAATTCGACCGCGGCCTGGCGCGATTTTTGCAGTTTGGGACCCATGCTACCGCTGATGTCGAAAACCAGCCCCACCGCCAGCGGTTCGTCGTCCATCGAAAAATGCGTGATGGTCTGCTCCACGCGGTCGTCGAGCACGCGGAAATGTTCCTTTTCGAGGCCGGTAACCGGATGGTTCTGGGGATCGCAGACCGAGACCGGAACCAGCACCAGGTTGGTGTCGATGCGATCCGCAGCCCTCAGGGCCGGTCGCCGCAATCCACGGCCCTCGGGGCCGGTCGCCGCGAACTCAAAATCCAAGGGTTTCCTCTTTTGTTTCAGCGCCTATTTCCTATGTGGCGCCAATTCCGCTAGAATAATAGGTTAGCCGGGGGGTGGATCTTCTCGAGTAGCAGACGAGCCTCAGTCGCGAGTGTAGGCGCCTCAGCAGTCCGTTCAACCTCCCACGCCCTTTTTTCGCTCTTCTTTCCCGATTCGTGCCGCGTTTGCGGCGACACTTTGCACGAGGTCGCGCGCTACCCGGTCTGCCGCCCATGCATGGAGGCGCCGGAACCGCTCAGCGCCGAGTTTTTCTGTGCCAGCTGCCGGACGCCATTTCAGAATTCCTTCCCTCTGGATGCCGCGGGCCGCTGCGCGCTGTGCCGCAGCGGACTGCGCGGTTTTGACGCGGCGTACTCCTTCGGAGCCTACGAAGGTGTGCTGCGCGAGTTGATCCACCTATACAAATACGGCAAGGTCAAAACCCTGGCGCGGCCGCTGAGCGGCTTGCTGGCGCAGGCGCTGCCACGCGACGAGGCCTTCGACGCCACCGTCCCGGTACCGCTCTACTGGCGCCGCCGGTTGCAGAGAGGTTTCAATCAGGCCGAACTGCTGGCCCGTGGACTGGCCCGGCGCACCGGCATTCCCGTGGTAAAAGCGTTAGGGCGTGTGCGTCCGACGCCGACCCAGGCGGGTCTCAGCAACAGCGCGCGCCGCCAGAATGTGACAACGGCGTTCCGCTCGCGAAGCGTCCAGGGACAGCGCATTTTGCTAATTGACGACGTCATGACGACCGGGGCTACCGCAACTGCCTGCGCCCTGGCTCTTAAGCAAGCCGGCGCGCGAAGAGTGGCACTTTTGACCGTGGCGCGAGTCGACCGGCGAATGGAAGGTTGGCGCCTGACGGCGGATCATTCGATGGTGAAGGGGAAAGTCTGAATGCCGAGTGAACGACTGCAGAAACCAGTGCTGGTGCTCAACGCCAGTTACGAACCGATCAACGTGTGCGCCGCGCGGCGCGCCCTCGTGCTGGTGCTTAAAGGAGTGGCGTCGGCCGAAGAGGTATCGGTCACCGCGATCCATTCCGCGCGCAATTCGGTGCGCTTGCCGAGCGTCATCCGCTTGCTGGAATACCGGCGGATTCCGCGGCAGACGCGGGCGCTCTCGCGCAAGAATATTCTCTTGCGCGACCGCTACACCTGCCAATACTGCCACCGCGCCATGGCTTCCGGCGAGTTGACCCTGGACCATGTGATTCCGCGGTCGCGCGCCGGTGAATCGGCCTGGGAAAACCTGGTGGCCTGTTGCCATTTCTGCAACAATCGCAAAGGCAGCCGGACTCCGGAAGAGGCAGGCATGAAGCTCTTGCGGCAACCGCGGCCGTTTAGCATGCACACCAGCCGCCACCTGATGCGCATGCTGGGCAACGGCGAAGTGCAGTGGCGAAAGTATTTGTTTTACTAAGCGCCGGCGGTCCCTGTATTGTCCCAGCCTCTTTAGGCTGCGGCCGGCGCAATCTTCGCTGCCTTGCTTTTCTTCCAGGCGAGCCATAGGGCCGACATTGCCACCATCATCAAGGTGACGATGAGCGCCGCCAACGCGCTGCGCGGAATGGAGAGCGTCCGTTTGATGGGGTGGACCAGCGAGCCGTAGACAATCATGACGTGAACCCAGTAGACCATCAGGGAGTTCTTCCCCATCGCCTGCATCCAGCTCCAGCCGGTTCCCACGCAGTATT
Source organism: Candidatus Solibacter sp. (assembly GCA_025361425.1). Taxonomy (GTDB): domain Bacteria; phylum Acidobacteriota; class Terriglobia; order Bryobacterales; family Bryobacteraceae; genus Solibacter. The sequence goes on from JANYAH010000182.1 coordinate 2,850, forward strand.
CAGTCCACAAATACGCGCCCGCCATGATCATCAGACAGATTCCCACGCGGATCACGATCAGCGCCGGACTGTCGGTCCAGAAATTCGCGCTGGTGTAGAAGGAATAGGGAATGTTGGAGAAATACTGGCCGGTGAAGATCATACTGAAGCCGATCAGCATGGACCACTGCATCAGGCGCTCGAAACGGTCGGCGGCCGCGCGCTTCACTATGGTGCCGATGGCGAGTCCGAACGCGATGTAGGCCACCCAGGGAAAGAAGGGAAACCTGCCCCGGCCCGGACCGGGCACCAGATACTCCTGAAGTAGCGCCGGCGTGCCGCTCCACGGCAGATTGGTCATCAGGGGAGACACCGCGGCGATCAGCAGACCCGCGCCCACCGCAAAGCGCGTGCGCGCGTGCGATGGGAAGACCGCGGCCACCGCCAGCATCGCCAAGCCCACACCCATGCAGTTGAGAATGTCCACCTTGGTCAGTTCTCCGAGGCCGGCGTGCGGCACGCTGAACAGCCAGTTGGTGAAGCGGAAGGTGAATGCAATGGTCAGGATGTAGGCGGCGCGCTTGAGGGAGATCAGCCAGCGGCGCCGCGGGCTGGGCTCACGGCGCTGCAGGCTTTCCATCTGGAAAGCGGTGGTCATTCCGGCCATGAGGAGAAATAGAGGAGCCGCCATGCCCCCGATGAACTGGGTCAGCACATACGGCCCACCCTCGCGCAGATCCGTGCGCGTGAACGAATTAAAGGTGTGGGACTGGATCATGATGACTACGGCCAGCCCACGCATCCAGTCCAGGAAAGGAAATCGCTTCACAGAGAAACCCGGTCGCCCGGCTCGATTCCACATGATAGCGAAAAACCTGGCGCCATTGGCTGGGAATTTTCGCGGTTACGCACGCCGATTTAGACGGCCGTGTCCCAACTACAGCCGTGCATGTCGCCGGTCTTCTGGAAGTGTTCGTGCATGCGGAATGCCGCCGACAATGTGTGCGGCGTGTGGCCGCCTTTCACGATGGTCAGGTAGCTGCGCAACAGCTCGCGATACTCGGGATGGGCGCACCGGTCGATGATCTCGTTGGCGCGTTCGAACGGCGACTTGCCGCGCAGGTCCGCCACGCCAAATTCAGTGGCGATAATCTGCACCGAATGCTCACTGTGATCGACGTGCGAAACCAGGGGCACAATGGTACTGATTTTTCCTCCCTTGGCCACCGACGGGCACGTGAAGATCGAAAGATAAGCATTGCGCGTGAAATCGCCCGACCCGCCAATGCCGTTCATGAGCTTCCGCCCCATCACGTGCGTGCTATTCACGTTGCCGAAAATATCCACCTCAATGGCGGTGTTGATGGAGATGACGCCTAAGCGCCGGATCACTTCCGGGCTGTTGCTGATCTCCTGCGGTCGCAGCACGACGCGGGCACGGAACCACTTCAAATTGTCGTAGACCCGCTTGAGCGCCGGAGGCGTGACCGTGAACGAGCAACTGCTGACAAAAGTGACTCGCTCCTGCTCAATCAGGTCGACTACCGAATCCTGAATCACCTCCGTATACATCTCGAACGGTGGGATCCCGGGATGACTGCCGAGTGCGCCCAGCACGGAATTGGCAATATCGCCAACGCCGGACTGAATGGGTAAGAACGGCTTGGGAATCATTCCATCGGCAAGTTGTGCCGCCAGAAACTCGGCGACGTTGTAGCCGAGAGATTCCGTAAGCGGGCTGACCTCGCTGAAGCCGCGAGCTTCGTCCTCGAGATCCGTTTCCACGACCCCCACGATCTTGGCCGGGTCGATGGTGACGATGGGCGAGCCGATGCGGTCCGATGGCTTATAAATCGGAATCTGCTTGCGATAGGGCGGGTCGGCAGGCTCATAGATATCGTGCATCCCCAGGATGGTCGCCGGATGATGGCGGTTGAGTTCGACGATGACCTTTCCCGCCATGTTGCAGAAGGTGGGCGCGGCGCCGACTCCGGAGGTCAGCACGATGCCCCCACCCGCGGTAAGGTCGGCGGCTTCCACCACGGCCACATCCACCGGACCCAGGAAGCCGTAGCGCGTCACCTGCGGCATCAGGGAAAGGTGTAGGTCGAAGAAGCGCGTCTCTCCCGCGTTGATGCGGTCGCGCAGGTCGGCGTTGGTCTGATAGGGCGTGCGAAACTTGATGGCCTGCGCCTTGGACAGGGCGCCATCCAGCGAAGGGCCGGTCGAAGCACCGGTGAGGACGCCGATCTGGAACTCCTGCCCGGCATAATGCGCGGCGATGGCGCGTTCGGCAATCGCCAGCGGAACCGCTTTCGGCGCACCGGCCGGCGTGAATCCGCTGAAACCAACGGTTTGTCCGTTGTGGATCAATGAGGCAGCTTCCGCTGCGGTAAGAACAGGGAATGGGGATTTCATAAAGTTTATTTTGGCGATTCGTCATTGGTGGGCTGGAGACGGAAGAGTGCCAGAAGTTCCCGGCTGGCCGCGAAGGGGGTCATGCGCCCGCGATGCACCTCTTCCCGCAACAGCGGCAGCCGCCCGGCCACCGCGCGGTTTTGGCGAAACAGTTCTTCCAGACCCAACATCATCAATTCGTCCATCCATTGCAGGGACTGGAGATTGCGCAGCTTGGCGAGGAATCCATTGCCTTCCAGCAACTCCCGATGCTCCCGCACCATCTGCCACACTTCAGCGATGCCCTCTTTCGCGACGGACGAACAGGTCAACACGCGCGGCGTCCAGCCGTCGGCCGAAGCCGGGAACAGGTGAAGCGCGCCGGCATATTCGATGCGCGCCCGCTCGGCCTTCGGCCTGTTGTCGCCGTCGGCCTTATTGATGGCCATGCCGTCGAGCATCTCGATGATGCCGCGCTTCATGCCCTGCAACTCGTCGCCGGCGCCGGCCAGCATCAGGAGCAGGAAGAAATCGGTCATCGAGCGGACCGCCGTCTCGCTCTGTCCCACCCCCACCGTCTCCACCAGGATGTTGCGATAGCCGGCAGCCTCGCACAGCAGGATGGTTTCGCGCGTCCGGCGGGCCACGCCGCCCAAGTGGCCCTGCGAGGGCGAGGGGCGAATGAACGCCCGTTCCTCCACCGCTAAGCGCTCCATACGAGTCTTGTCGCCCAGAATGCTACCGCCTGAGATGGGGCTGGAAGGGTCCACGCTCAGCACGGCGACGTTCTCACCGCGGTCGCGGATCAGGAGCATGCCGAGGGCGTCGATGAACGTGCTCTTGCCGACCCCCGGCACACCCGTAATCCCTACGCGCAGCGCACGGCCGGTGTGCGGCAACAGTGCGTCCAGCAGCCGCGCCGCTAGTTCGCCATCGGAGGGCAGATTACTCTCAACAACCGTAATGGCGCGGGCGAGGACCATGCGGTCGCCGGCCAGCACCCCTTCCGTATAACGCTTCAGCGGCAGACGCCGCGGACCGCGAGTGTGCATTACCGGCACTCCGAAGCGCTGCCCGAGACGGGCTTGGTGGGGCAGACCCCCTGGTCCGCGGCCGACGCCCCCGTCGGTCTCTGGCGCCTTGCAGGGTTTTGCGGGACGAGGGCGTCCGTCCCCGGTGGGGACCCCAGGACACGGGGGGTCTGCCCCACCGATTCGATGCTAGACGGCACGCGCGCTCCCGATCAGCGCGTGGAGAATTTTTTGAGCGGCCGCCGGAATCACCGTGCCGGGGCCGAATACGTCGGCGACACCCGCCTGGAACAAGGCCGCGTAATCCTGCGGCGGAATGACTCCGCCCACGACCACCATAATGTCCTCGCGGCCCAGTTGCTTCAACTCGGCGATGACTTCCGGCACCAACGTGGAATGGCCGCCGGCGAGGCTCGAAACACCGAGCACATGGACGTCGTTCTCCACCGCCATGCGGGCGGCCTCGCGGGGCGTTTGGAACAGCGGACCGACATCGACATCGAAGCCCAGGTCGGCAAACGCGGTGGCGATCACCTTGGCACCGCGATCGTGCCCGTCCTGGCCCATTTTCGCCATCAGAATGCGCGGCCGGCGGCCCTCAGTACGGGCAAACTCTTCGGCCAGTGCCTGGGCCTGCTGGAACTCCGGGTTGTCCTGGCTCTCCGAAGAATAGACGCCTGAAATGGTCCGATTCACTGCCTGATACCTCCCGAATACCTTCTCCAGCGCCGAGGAAATCTCGCCCAGAGTGGCCCGAAGCCGGGCCGCCTTCACCGCGAGTTCCAGCAGGTTGCCGGAGCCGGTTTCCGCGGCGTTGGTCAGCGCGGCCAGCGACTCATCCACCGCGCGCTGGTCGCGCGTCGCGCGAATCCCGGCGAGTCTGCGAAGCTGCGATTCACGGACCGCCTTGTTGTCTACGATCCGTACGTCGAGCTGCTCTTCGGTGGCCAGCTTGTACTTGTTGACGCCTACGATGGTTTCCTTTGCGGAATCGATCTGGGCCTGCCGGCGCGCGGCGGCCTCTTCGATCCGCATTTTCGGAATTCCCGTCTCAATCGCCTTCGCCATACCGCCGAGCCCTTCGATCTCTTGAATATGATGCCACGCGTTGTGCATCAATTCGTGAGTGAGGGACTCTACATAGTAACTGCCGGCCCAGGGATCGACCACCTTGGTGATGCCGGTCTCCTCCTGAAGGAAGATCTGGGTGTTGCGGGCGATGCGCGCGGAGAAATCCGTGGGCAGCGCGATGGCTTCGTCCAGCGCGTTGGTATGCAGCGACTGGGTGTGACCCAGCACGGCGGCCAGCGCTTCCACGCAAGTGCGCGGCACATTGTTGAAGGCATCCTGCGCCGCCAGGCTCCACCCGGAGGTCTGCGAGTGGGTGCGCAGCGCCATCGACTTCGGGTTTTTCGGATGGAACCCCTTAATGATTTTGGCCCACAGAATGCGCGCGGCGCGCAGCTTGGCAATCTCCATGAAGTGGTTCATGCCGATGCCCCAGAAGAAGCTGAGCCGCGGCGCGAAAGTATCGATATCGAGACCAGCCTGAATGCCGGTGCGGATGTACTCCAAACCGTCCGCCAGCGTGTAGCCGAGTTCCAGATCCGCACTGGCGCCCGCTTCCTGCATGTGGTAGCCGCTGATTGAGATGCAGTTAAACTTCGGCATATTCTCCGAGCAATACTGGAAAATATTTCCGATCATCCGCATGGAGGGTCCGGGCGGGTAAATGTAGGTGTTACGGACCATGAACTCTTTCAGAATGTCGTTCTGAATAGTGCCGCTGAGGTCTTTTATGGCAACGCCTTGCTCTTCGGCGGCAACAATATAAAACGCCATAATCGGCAGCACCGCGCCATTCATGGTCATGGAGACGGACATCTGTCCCAGGGGAATCTGGTCGAAGAGAATTTTCATATCCTCAACCGAATCGATGGCCACACCGGCCTTGCCGACATCGCCCGACACGCGCTCGTTATCCGAATCGTAGCCGCGATGCGTCGCCAGGTCGAACGCCACGGAGAGGCCCTTCTGCCCGGCGGAAAGATTGCGGCGATAGAACGCGTTCGATTCTTCGGCGGTGGAGAACCCGGCGTATTGCCGGATGGTCCACGGCTGCATGGCGTACATGGTGGAGTAGGGTCCGCGCAGAAATGGCGCGACGCCCGCGGCGTACTCCAGGTGCTCCATGGCGTAAAGATCGCCGGCCGTGTACCACGCCTTGACAGGAATGTGCTCGGCCGTTTTCCACACCGGCGAGCCTTCCGCGGGCTCTGCCGGATCTGAGTTCTGCGGCCGAAGCCGGTAGTCGATTTTAGAGAAGTCCGGTCTCATTGGGTGCTCCTCATGCCCAGTTTATCCTGCCATTGGGTAAGGGTCTGGATGGCATCGCTGAACATGTGAATAAAGCCCTGCACTCCCGCCGCCTGCAATGCTTCGATCTGCTCTTTCGGGTTGCCGGCCAACAGCACCGGCACTTTCACGTTGGGGCAGACTTCCTGTGCGAAGGCCAGGTACTCGGCGTCGGAGCTGCATAAAATAATCAGGTCCGCGTCCGTCCCTCGATACTCCTCCGCCTCCACCATGTCGAAGCCGGCGCAGCCGAAGAAATTGAAACAGAAGTTGGAGCGCGCGCCCTTCATCTTGACATCGCCGCGTTTGAGCAGCAGCACCTTGGGGTATCGCCCCGAGGCGCGCGCGTGTTCGGTGGTGCGCCGGCGGATTTTCTCGAACGGTTCGGCCAACCGGACCTGCGGCAGCGGCCCCGCGGGTTCTGCCTCCGGGAATTCCGCTTCCGGCGTTTTCTCTTCCACGTTGGGATAGTTGTTGACGCCGACCAATGCGCGCCGCCGGGCGGAATACGCCTTCGCCCGTGCCGCGCGCGTTTCCGCCAGCGCCTTCCCGATGGAGCCGGATGCCAGCGCCTTCGCGTAGCCGCCTTCGGACTCTGTCTGCTGGAAAAGCTTCCAGGCTTCGCGCGCCAAAGAATCGGTCAACGCCTCGATGTAATAGGAACCGCCGGCGGCGTCGGCCACCGCGTCCAGGTGCGATTCTTCCTTGAGTATCCGTTGCACGTTCAGCGCCAGGTGCGCATCGAAGGCGAAGGGCTCCACCGTAAGCTGGTCGCAGCCGCCCACCACGGCGGAGAGCGCTTCGGTAGTGACGCGCAGCAGGTTGGTGTACCGGTCATAGGCACTCTTGTTACGCTGCGGGGTGCGCACGTGCAGGCGCATACGGCAGGCGCTGTCGTCCTGGGGGCCGAAGGCGGTCACGGCCTGCGCCCACAAGATGCGCGCGGCCCGTAGTTTGGCGATCTCGATAAAGTAACTGGGCCCCACCGCGAAGACAAATTCGATCTGCGGCGCTACCGTGTCCACCGGCAGGGTGGCGGTCAACGCAGCCAACCGCTCCACACCCGCGGCGATTCCGTAGCCCAGCTCCTGGATGGCGTGCGCGCCGGCTTCGTGCAGCAGGTCCGCGCGGACCGCTTTGGGGCCCGGCTTGGCGTTCTGCGCAATTTCCCAACTTCGCCCCGTACCGCGCACGAAGGGGTAGCGGCCCGGCGCCACGCGGAGTTGATCGGCCAATTCGGCGAGCGCCTCCTGCCGGTAGTAGGGGCGTATGTCGAGCCCTTCCTCAGATCGCCATACCAGCTTCTTTTCGTAATCCGCGCCTTTCAGGTCCTTGGCGATGACGGCTTCCCAGGTCTCGGTGGAGACGGGCGGAAAATCCGCGCTGAGGTTCAGGATCTCGCCGCCCGCATCGGCTTCAGGCATGGGCGCCCTCCTGCACCACTTCGAGCAGATAGCCGAACGCGGCGGTCTCGGTGGTCTTGGGATGTACGAAAAAGACGGTGGTTCCCCGCGAGCCTTTTCGCGGTGCTTTGTCGATGATCTTGAAGCCGTTATCTCTCAAGAAATCGAACGCCTTTTGGATGTCGGCCACGCGCAACGCAACGTGCGCCATCCCGCCGCGGCCGCCGTTCTTCTCAATCACTTTGGCAACGGGAGATTCGGGTGTCAACGGCTCCAGCAGTTGCACCAGGTTAGGGCCGTCGCCGACCTGCAAGAGAACTTCCCGCACTTGGTCGCCCCCCAGCACGTCTTCGCGATGCACTTCCTTGAAGCCCATTGCCTGGTACGCCTTGACTTGCGCTTCCAGCTCGCCCGGCTTTACCGAAATGGCTACATGATCGAAAAACAAAAATCCCGGTACCTGTTCCAGTTGTGAACTCATTATTCGAACTCCACCACCACCTGACCGGCCTGAACGCCATCGCCCTGCTTGACGCCAATGTTAGCGATCTTGCCGGCCCACGGGGCCGTAATATTCGTCTCCATCTTCATGGCTTCCAGAACGAGCAGAATGTCGCCCGTCTGCAGGCTCTGTCCCACCTGAGCCGCTACTCGCACCACGATGCCCGAAACCGGGCTGCGGCAAACCTTTTCCTCATCCACCGCCTTGCTACCGGCCGGCGGCGCGACCGGGGCGGCGGCTGGGACTCGCGGTGGCGCCGAGCCGATGTTGACACCGCCCAGATTGTACGGCATTGCCGCGGGCGACTCCGGCTCCGCGGCATCCACTTCAACTTCGTATGTCTTTTCGTCAATTGTGATGTTCAGTTTCATGGCGCTTTCCTAGTGTGGTGTCCGTTCTGCTGGTCCGTTGTGGGGCCGCCCATCCAGGCTGCGGACCCGCTTTCCAGCGGGTCCAGCCGGCGGAAAGTTGGCTGCGGGCAAGATTGCCTGCCCCACAATGGTTGTCAATTCTTGCGAGGTCACAGTTCTATCCTTGCAACCTGTGGGACGCCTGGATCGACACACGCCCCTGTTGTGCCCATGCACTTGTGCTGACCAATCGAATCTGCCGAATATGCGCGCGCACTCCCAGATACGCGCCGATGGCGGCAGAGATGGCGAGCAGTTCCTCTTCAGTGATGGCGGCCGCCGCGGGTTCCGTGAGAACCAGCGGAGCCGCGGCCGGCAGCACGGCAACAGCCGCCGCGCCGTTGGCGCTGGCTTTGCCCTTCTCCAGAGCCTGGATGCGATGGGAGATTTCCGACATTTGCGCCTGGAACTGGTCCAGGGTCGCGGCGAGTTCCGTTACAGTGACTGTTGCCATAGTTTCACCTCGCCTCTACAGGGGCATCAGGCCGTGCTTCTTGGCCGGACGCAGTTCCCGTTTCGTGTGCAGATACTCGAGGACCTGCGCCACGTGGTGGCGTGTCCTGGAGGGCTCGATAATCGCGTCGACCAGCCGCCGGCCGGCAGCGACGTAAGGGTTGGAGAAGGCTTCGCGGTAGCGCTCGATTAGTTCCGCGCGTTTGGCGGGCTTGTTTTCGGCCTCTTGAATCTCTTTGCGGAAGACGATGTCGGCCGCGCCCTCCGCGCCCATTACCGCCACCTCGGCGGTGGGCCAGGCGAACACACGGTCGGCGCCCAGATCCTTACCGCACATGGCCAGATACGCGCCGCCGTAGCTCTTGCGCAGAATCACCGTGATTTTCGGAACCGTCGCCGCCGAGTATGCGAAAAGCATTTTGGCGCCGTGACGGATGATGCCGCCGTGCTCCTGCTGGACGCCCGGCAGGAATCCCGGCACATCGACGAAAGTGAGCAGCGAGATATTGAACGCATTGCAGAAACGAATGAAGCGCGAAGCCTTATTCGCCGCATTGATATCGAGCGCGCCCGCCTGCACGCAGGGTTGATTGGCGATGATCCCGACAACACGGCCGGTAATGCGCGCAAACCCCACCACCATGTTCATGGCGTAGCCGGATTGCACTTCAAGAAAGTCGCTGAAATCCACCACCTTGGCGATCACGTCGCGAACGTCGTAACCCTTCTTGGCATCGGTCGGCACAACATCGTCCAGCGCCGGGTCTGGATCCACGTTGGGGTTGCCTTCCGCGCGCGGCGGATCTTCCAGGTTATTGGAAGGGAGAAAGCTCAGCAGCTTCTGAGCCAGCAGTATGGCATGGCGGTCGTCCTCGGCAATGAAGTGGATCACGCCCGAATTGGCCATATGGGCCTCGGCGCCGCCCAACTGCTCGGCGGTCACCACCTCGCCGGTGACGCCCTTGATCACCTGCGGGCCGGTGATGAACATCTGCGCCTTGCGTGTCTGAATGATGAAATCGGTCAGCGCCGGGCTGTAGGCCGCGCCGCCGGCGCAGGGGCCGCATATCAAGGAGATCTGCGGGACCGCTCCGGAAAGCATCACGTTGGTGTAGAAGACCTTTCCATAGCCGGAGAGCGAGTCGATACCCTCCTGCACGCGCGCACCGCCCGAATCGTTGATGAAGACGAACGGTGACCCCGTCTTGAGCGATTGATCCATGATCTCGGCGACTTTGATGGAATGCACTTCGCCGGCCGAACCGCCGGATACGGTGAAATCCTGGCTCGCCAGATGCACCAGGCGTCCGCCGACCGTAGCCGCGCCGGTCACCACCCCATCTGCCGGAAAGTCTTTTCCGGCCATGCCGAACAACGTGGCGCGATGCTCGGCGAACAGACCGCTCTCATCGAAGCTGTCCGGATCCACCAGCGCTTCCACTCTTTCGCGCGCCGTCAGTTTGCCGCCTCGGCGCTGCTTTTCCAGCCGATCCTCGCCTCCGCCCAGCATGGCTTTGTTGGTGCGCTTGCGGAGATCGGCAATCTTCTGCTGCATTGTATGAATGGCCATATAAAATCCCTTTTCAATTCTTACTGTGCCGGCGCTACCGTCACCTTGTGCGTCTTGCCGTTGCACTTGACGTCGTAGGTAATCGTGGTGTGCACCGCACCCTTACCGTTTTCGACCGATGGAGCCTTGGCGGGCGCCGCGGCTGCCGCGGGTTGCGCCGAGGGATCCTTGCCCAGGTTCTTGGGACCCTGGTCACGGGCGGGGAAAAACTGCGGAGCTACCTTGGGGAACATGGCGTAGGTCAACACGTCCTCATCGGAACCATTGCATCCCGGCACGGCCACCGCGGCGTCCCGCAATTCATGCCACTCCGGCTTCAGCAGGTCGGCGGGCCGACCGTTAATGGGAGCCTTGCCAGCCTGCTTGACGGCCAGAGCGACGACGGTGGGTTCGCGCGGCCCGATGGTCTCGCCGTAGTAGCCCAGCATCAGGTCGGCAAATTCGCCGGTCATCACTTTGTACCGGCCCATCATGACGTTAAAGACCGCCTGGGTTCCCACAATCTGGCTGGAGGGCGTCACCAGCGGCGGGAAACCGGCATCCGCGCGGACTTTCGGCACTTCGAGCAATACCTCTTCCATCCGGGCGCCCGCGCCTTGCTGCTTCAACTGGCTTTCCATATTGGAGAGCATTCCGCCGGGAATCTGGCTGTCGAAAATCTCCGTTTCCACTCCCGTGATATTAGAGAGGAACTCCTTGTACCGCGGCCGGATGCCGGCGAAGTATTTCTTTATCTTGATCAGTCTGTGTCTGTCAAGCTTGGTTTCAAAGCCAGTGCCATCGAGCATCTCCACCAAGCTTTCGGTGGGGTTGTGGCCCGGTCCAAGGCTGAGGGAACTGATGGCCGTATCTACGCAGTCCGCCCCGGCTTCGATCGCCTTCATGAGGCTGACCAGGGTGACTCCGGTGGTGGCATGCACGTGAACGTGGACGCGTACGGCTTGCCCGCAAGTCTCTTTGATGCCCTTGACGATGTCAAAGGCAGCTTGCGGCTTGAGCAGGGCGGCCATGTCCTTGATGCAGATGGAATCGCAGCCGAGTTCGAGGAGTTTCTCGGCCATTTCGACGAAATCGCCGGGAGCGTGCAGCGGGCTGACGGTGTAGCAGATGGTCCCTTGGGCGTGCTTTCCGGTGCGCCGCACGGCGGCAATGGAGCGCCGCAGATTCCGGATGTCGTTCAGAGCGTCGAAGACGCGGAAGACATCCATCCCGTTCTCGGCCGCCTTGTCCACGAAGCGATCTACCACCGAATCTTCATAGTGGCGATAGCCTAGCAGGTTCTGGCCGCGCAGCAGCATCTGCAGCCGGCTGTTGGGAAGCAGCTTGCGGAACTGCCGCAGGCGCTCCCACGGGTCTTCATTGAGGAAGCGGATGCAGGAGTCGAATGTCGCGCCTCCCCAGCACTCTACCGACCAGTAGCCCGCCTGGTCGATATCCGCGCACGCGGGAACCATGTCTTCCATAGCCATCCGCGTCGCCATCAGGCTCTGGTGGGCGTCGCGAAGGACGAGTTCAGTCACATCAATTGTCTTCGGCATAGCTGATTCCGTTTCCTGTAGGCGTCACTCCCATTTTGCTTTCCAACTTAAATGAGAGAGATGCCAGAGAGTGGTAAAGGTCCTCGTTTTGCAGAATTACCCGCTCCGGGACTTGGATGTGGGCGGGTGCGAAGTTCCAAATGGCTCGAATCCCGGCAGAGACCATGAGATCCGTCACAGATTGGGCAGCGGCCGCGGAGGTGGCAATCACCCCCACAAGCGTGTGCGCCTGGCGCACGAAATCCGGCAGGAACATGAGAGGTTGTACTTCCCTGCCGTGAATCCGCTGGCCGATCTTGTCGGGGTCGATGTCGAAAGCCGCAATAATCAGCATTCCGTGGCTGCGAAACTTCTCATACCCCAACAGGGCGCTGCCAAGGCTGCCGGCTCCGGCTAAAACCGCGGTTTTCGGCCTGTTCCAGCCGAGAAAGTTCTCAATCCAGCGGACCAGGTCACCCAGTGGATAGCCCACTCTCGGTTTGCCGACGATTCCCGTCATTTCGATGTCCTTGCGGACCTGGGTGGGGTCAAGGCCCAGAATGCGGGCCAAGTCGGCACAGGAGACCTGGGCGACACCAGAGAGCAGCATCTCCTGCAGGCTGCGGTAATAGATTGGCAGGCGGCGAAGGCTGGCTTCGGGGACGTCGCGACGGAGGTTTGAGTTAGGGCCCCTCATATCGAGAAAGTTTTATCGAGAAAGTTTTCTCGACTCCAAATTTACCACAATCACGGACCGTGTTCAAGTGGCTGGATGTCGTTTTTGTTGATTTTCTTTGCGGCAAATCCTATGCAATGGGATGCTGGTGCCGGACCCGGCGATGTGGAGATTTCGCCCGATTCGGACAGGTTGCGAGCCTGAGTTCCAACTCCGACGCGCCTCATTCCTCCAACGCGCGCGTCTTCCCGGTGTGCATGGTAGCCAGGATTCGGCTGTCGCAGTTGTTGGTAACGTGGCGGAGGTGAAGTGGGACAGACGATCGCCTTTAGTCGGCCCCGTCACTCTGAAGAGGCCGAGTGCAACCCCAGCCGGTATCGCGTATCATGGGACCGAATGGGCGTCGACGAGACCTTAGTGAATGAGATTGTGCATAGGGTTCTTTCCGTGGCCCGTCCCGACAGAATTATTCTGTTCGGTTCCGCGGCCACGGGGAATATGACGAAGGACAGCGACATCGATTTGCTGGTGGTCGAACCGTCTCCGGCCAATACGCGCGAGCGGAGCGTGGAGATCCGCGATGCAGTTGGAAACGTCGGTTACCCCGTGGACATCATTGTGATGAGGACAGAGCGTTTCGAACTGACTAAGCTGCTGATCGGCGGCATTGCGTATCCGGCAAACAAGTACGGGCGTGTGATCTATGCAGCCGCTTGATCGGGAAACCGCGTCGCTGCTTCGCGAATGGATCGAGAAAGCTGACGCCGATCTGGAAGTCGCACGGCGGATGGCGGAGGAAGCCGCGGATAATCTTCGAATCCGCGAAATCGTTGGCTTCCATTGCCAGCAGGCCGCTGAGAAGTATCTGAAGGCTCTCCTCACTCGACGTCAGATCGAGTTCCCCAAGACCCATGACATAAAGATGCTGCTGCAGCTTGCCGGTGACCCGGTCGCGAACTCCTTGGGCGAGGCTAAGTGGCTAACTCCGTTTGGCGTTGAGATTCGCTATCCCGGCGACACCTCCGAGATGCTGCCCGGGGATGAGGGTAAAGCCATTGAGATCGCGAGCCAGGTAAAACAAGTCGTACTTGCGATCCTGGCCAGGGCTTGAGCCGTGACGGATGGCGCCGGGATCAATGGCGGCGTCCTGTAGGGTTACAGGAATCAAAGGGAACACCGGACAAATTTGTCCGATGTTTCAGGTTGCCCTAAAACAGGTACTTCAGCGCGAATTGAATCAGCCGCGGGGCAACGGAATTTTGCGTGATCACGCCGAAGGTGGCGGTGCCGCGAGACGTGCCGGGATTGGCGAATTGCGGGTGATTCAGCGCGTTGTAGAATTCCGTGCGGAAGGCCAGGACGGCATCTTCGCGGAGCCCTCCAACGCGGAAAGTCTTGCCGAGAGAGAAATCCGTATTGAACTGGCCGGGGCCTGGCATGAGGCTCTGGCCCGCGTTGCCGTATGCGGTCGATCCATCGGATCCGATGGCGGCCGGGGCGCAGATGGCGGCGGTATCGATCCAGCGGGTGAGGCGGCTGCCGGTGTCGCCCGCGGTGATCAGCGCCGCATGCGCCGCACCCGGACACAGGGTGACGGTTGCGGGCGCGGCGTGGCCGTAGACGCCGCCTCCGTAGGGGTCTGTGAGGGTCATCGGAAGACCGCTCTGCACGATGACGATGCCGGCCAGGGTCCAGCCTTTCAGGTGGGCCGGCAACTGGTAATCGAAGTTAGCCGTGAAGCGATGCGTGCGGTCGAAGGCGGAACGCGCCCAATCCAAGGAAAGATTGCCCGGGTCGTTATAAATGGTGGTGTTAGCGGCGGCCCGGGAGTAAGTATAAGTCGCCTGAAACGAGAGTGCATGCGCGGCTTGCTTGCGGAGCGTGACCTGCATACTGTGGTACGCGGACGCGCCGGTGAATTCATTGGCGGCAAGCGCGGTGGGGGTTTCCCCGAGGATGGGGACGCGCAGGCCGGCGTTCTGCGCGGTGTTAGTGGTGATGCAGTGCGCGGGCACACCATCGTAGCCGCAGTTTACCGGTTTGGCGGCGGACGCCAGTAGCGGTTGGTTGAGACCGCGTGCCAGCAGGAGACGGGTGCCCTCGGAGCCGACATAGCCGATATCGAAGGTGAGACCGCGGCGCAGACGGAACTGCGCGCTGATGTTCCATTGGTGTAGGCGCGGGATTACGTAATCGGGACCAGCGACGCGGTCGGAGAGTTGCGAGGTGGGGGTGCGCAGTACGTAACCGAGCGTGGTGGTGGGGAAAGGTTTTTGCAGGCTGGACAGGTTGTTGCTGGAATCGGCATTGGTGAAGCCCTGGGCGAAAGGCGGCGAGGTAAATAGCGGAGTCCCGCCGGCATTGCCGCTGTAGCTGGCGGTCTGGTAGAAGAGTCCATAGCCTCCGCGCACGGAGAGCCGGCCGCCGGCACCCAGGGGTTGCCAGGCGAAGCCGAATCGCGGGGCAAAGGTATCGAGCGGCGCACGGTTGCGGTAGAAGCTGTTGGTGGAGCGCACGAAGACACCGGTGGGCGGCGGGCCGAAGGGCTGGCCGGTATAAGGGTTGACCAGCCGGGCGTCATAGTTGGCGGCGACGGTGTTGCCGAGCAGCGTGCCCGACGCGGGTGGAATGGGGGCCTGGCGCAGGAGATCGAGCCAGGCGTTGCCGATTGCGCCCGTGGTATCGAGCGCCGGGCCGATATATTCCCAGCGGATGCCGAAGTTCAGAGTAAGCCGCGAACTGGCTTTGAAATCGTTCTGCAAGAAGCCGGCGCCGTAGTAACTGCGGTATTGGTACTGCACTTGGCCGCGGGGTCCGACGCCCTCGCTGGCCTGGACGGACTGAATGTTGCTGCGGCCGGAAGGGCTGAGGTTGCCCTCGGCGCTGAGGCCCAGCAGGAAATCGCTGAAGGTCTGGAAAGAGATTTTGCCGCGGGCGGCGCCAGGGTCGTCCCGCCAGTTGGTCTGGGTGAGGAGGAACCCGCCGGCGCGCGTCTTGTGCCTGCCGTGGACCCAGGCGAGGTTGTCGTTCCAGGAGTAGTATTTGTTCTCGGTACCGAAATCATTGCCCAGCGTACCGAAGACGCGGAAGCTGCCGAGCGGACCCACCACGGACATCTCGGGGGGCTGGTCGAAGAAGCGGTCGGCCGGCGTCATGCCGAGGGCGGTAGCGGCCGGCGTGCCCTCGCCGTGGGCGATCTGGATGCCGCGGGTATAGCTCATGCGGGCTTCGTTCACCAGGGTCTTGCGGAAGGCGGAAGTCACGTAGAGGCTGGCCACATTGTCGTGAGCGGCGAGAGCTTGGGGAGTTCCCTGCCCTGGCACCATGGGCGTGCCGGGATAGCCCTGAGGCGATCCCAAAGTGCGGTACTGATCGATGTTAGTCAGATAAACGCGGGCGGCGATAGTGTGTTTGGGCGTGACGAGATAGTCGGCATTGATGAGAAACTGGCTCTCGTTGTAAGTAGAGGGCAGGCTATAAGACGAGAAGCCGAGTCCGGCATTACTACCCGTGGTCAGCAGGGTCTGGGGAACGGGGATGAGCCACCCGCCGCCGGCCGTCTTGAGTTGCAGAATGCCGAGCGCGACTGGGTTGATGGGCGCGGTGGTGGCGGTGGTTTGGTTGTTGCAGTCGAGCTGCTTTCCGCCGGCGAAGGTCAGGTAGCGGCGGTCCAGCGGGTGATTGGCGGTACAGAACTGAGCCGCCAAATCGGCGGCGGAGCGCTGGTTGGTGAGGGGCGGAAGGATGGGGTTGGAGGTGGAAGTGGCATCGAGTCCGTTGACTTGCCGGGTGCCCTGGTAGGAGCCGAAGAAGAAAAGCTTCCTGCCGCGGACCGGGCCTCCCAACGTGGCGCCGAACTGGTTTTGCTTGAGATTGGGTTTGGGCTGCCCAGTGGCGTTGCGGAAGAAGGAGTTGGCGTTGAACATGTCATTGCGCACGAATTCCCAGGCGTCGCCGTGAAATTCATGCTCGCCGCGCTTGGTGATGAGGGCGGTGGCCGGTACCTGCGCGCCGTAGAACGCGTCGTATTGAGAAGTTTGGATCTTTAATTCCGAAATTGTGTCCGGGTTGGGCGCGGCGCTCGGGGCGAAGGCGCCGTCCAGGGTGTAGGCGCCCGCACTGGTATTGCCGTTAACATTCACGCTGCCCGTGCCGCGTCCCAGGCTGCCCGCGTTGTTGACATCGGCTGCAGAGCCGGAGGCCATCGACAGAATCTGCGTGAAGTTACGCGTGGTGAGTGGGACCGCGGTGATGGTTTTGGAATCGACAAAAGTGCTGGTGGAGGAGGTGGTAATGGTGATGCGGCACTGGCAGGGCACGGGCTCAGCGGTTTCGCCGCGCTCCAAGGCGGCATCGAGCGTGGGGGCCTCGCCAACACTCACAGCTACCGAGGACATGAGGGCGGTCTTGAATCCGGGGGCGGCGAATTGCACCGCGTAGGCGCCGGGAGAAAGCAGGGAGAAAGTGTAGGCGCCGCTGGAACTGGTGGCCGCGGTCTGGGTCGCCATGGTGGCGGAATTGGCGAGCGTGACGGTGACGTGCGGCAGGGCGGCGCCGCCGAGATCGGTAACGGAGCCGGCCAGAGCGCCGGTGGTGGCGGACTGGCAGTGGGAGGGCGAAGGCCAGGCGACGGCAAGGAAGGAGAGGACAAGAAGTCTTCGGTAGTCTGAGGCCATAGGAAAACGCATTGTAACGCGAGAGCGGCCGGGACTGGCCTTTGCCGTGCACACACAATCTCACCGACCGATGGAGGTTGCACAAGTAGGATGTCAGGAACAAGCGTATTAAAGGGTACTCCAAGATCCGCCAGCACGAGCCTCGACTTCAACGGGTTCGCGGGTCTCAGCGAGGACGACGCCCGCCGCAACATCGCAGCGGACGGGCCGAACGAGCTTGCGTCGCAAGAGAAGCGAGGCTTATTCGCGATCGTGATTGAAGTTGTGCGTGAGCCCATGTTCCTCATGCTGGTGGCAGCGGGCACACTCTATCTGGTGATGGGCTCACTGGGCGATGCCTTGATGCTCCTGGGGTTTGTTTTCATCGTGATGGCGATCACCATTATCCAGGAGCGCCGCACGGAGCGGGCCTTGGACGCCCTGCGCGACCTGTCCAGCCCCCGCGCCCTGGTCATCCGGGGAGGCATCCGGCGTCGCATTGCCGGCCGCGAAGTGGCCCGCGGCGACATCCTCGTGCTCTCCGAGGGAGATCGCGTGCCGGCGGACGCCATCCTCCGGCGCGCCATCAATCTGAGCGTAGACGAATCGCTGCTTACGGGAGAATCGGTCCCGGTGCGGAAGACGGCTTCGGCAGACACGAAGGGCCTTGAACGGCCGGGCGGCGACGATCTGCCATCCGTATACTCCGGGACTCTGGTGACGGCGGGCCAAGGCATCGCGGAGGTGGTGAACACGGGTGGGCGTACCGAACTCGGCAAGATTGGGAATGCCTTGCAGCAAATCCAGCCAGAGCCGACCTCCTTGCAGAAGGAGACCGGGCGGCTGGTTCGCGCGCTCGCCTTGGCGGGGCTGGCGGCCTGCAGCCTAGTGGTGGTCGTTTATGCCCTCACGCGAGGCGGTACGGCGCAGGTATGGAAAGAGGGCCTGCTGGCCGGCATCGCGATGGCCATGGCTATTCTGCCGGAAGAGTTCCCGGTGATACTGACCATCTTCCTGGCGCTTGGGGCATGGCGCATCTCGCGCAGCCGGGTGCTGACACGCCGCATGCCCGCAATTGAGATACTGGGAGCCGCGACGGTGCTATGCGTGGACAAGACCGGAACGCTCACGCGGAATCAGATGACGCTCAAGAAGCTGGCTATCGATGGCCGCACGGCCATCCTGGGCGCGGACGTGGCCAACCTCTCTGAGGAGTTCCATGGGTTGCTGGAGAACGCCATCCTGGCCAGCAAACGCGACCCGTTCGACCCCATGGAACTGGCTCTCCAGGCAGCAGGCGACCGGTTGCTGATGCAGACCGAACATCTACATCCCGAGTGGTCGTTGGTGCGCGAGTACCCGCTCTCGCCGCAGATGCTGGCCGTCAGCCAGGCGTGGAAACTGGGCGCGGGGGAAGAGGTCGTCGTCGCCTGCAAGGGCGCCCCAGAGGCGGTCGCCGATTTGTGCGGGCTCTCGCCGGAGAGACGCGCCGCCATTGCCGGCGAGGCTGCGGCGCTCGCGGCGGAAGGGCTGCGGGTGCTGGGCGTGGGTGTCGCCCGGATGACGGCGGACAAGCTGCCCGGCGAGCACAACCAACTCGCACTTGAATTTGTGGGACTGGTGGGCCTGGAGGATCCGTTGCGCGCGACGGTGCCGGCCGCGGTCGCCGAGTGCCGGACGGCGGGCATCCGGATCGTGATGATCACCGGCGACTATCCCGCCACCGCGCAGAGCATCGCTCGCCAGGCGGGCTTGGCGAATCCCGATAAGGTCATCACCGGTACCGAACTGGAGCGTATGTCCGATGAGGATTTGGCGAAGGAAATCAAGCAAGTGCAAGTATTTGCCCGCGTCGTACCCGATCAGAAACTGCGCATCGTGATGGCGCTGAAGGCAAATCGGGAGATCGTCGCCATGACCGGTGACGGCGTCAACGACGCTCCCGCGCTGAAGGCCGCGCACATTGGCATCGCGATGGGCGGCCGTGGCACGGACGTCGCGCGCGAGGCGGCATCTCTGGTCCTGCTGGACGACGACTTCTCGTCCATTGTGGCGGCGGTCCGGCTGGGGCGGCGTATTTACGACAACATCAAGAAGGCCATCGCCTTCACTTTCGCGGTGCACGTCCCAATCGCAGGCCTCTCCATGCTGCCGGTCTTTTTCTCCGGATGGCCGCTGCTGTTGTTCCCGGTGCATATCGTTTTTCTGGAGCTGATCATCGATCCCTCCTGCTCGCTGGTTTTCGAAGCGGAGGAGGCCGAGGCCGACGTGATGCTGCGTCCGCCGCGACCGGCCAGCGAACGCCTATTCTCCCTGGCCACGGTCGGCTGGGCGGTACTCGAGGGACTGAGCGTGCTGGCGGCGTGCCTGGTCGTGTTCCTGATTTCCCGCGGTAGCCAGCAACCGGACGCGGCCCGAGCCTTGACGTTTCTCACGCTGGTGGTATCGATTCTCGTCGTTATCCTCGCCAATCGGTCGTGGACACGTGGGATTGTCAGTATGTTGCGCGTGCCCAATACCGCGCTCTGGTGGGTGGTCGGAGGGGCGGCCGCCTTTCTGGCGCTGGTGCTTTTCGTCCCCGCGGCGCAAGGTCTGTTTCATTTCGCCCCGCTCCGCGCCGGGGACATGGCGCTGAGTCTCGGGGCTGGCGTGGTCTGTGTGATGTGGTTCGAACTGCTCAAGCTCTCCAAGTGGAGAATAAAGGCCAAATAACGACGCCCCGCGGCGACGGGAGCGGGAGACAGACGCGGATACCTGCGATTTCACGCTTCACTCTTCACCAGCGACTCAAGGGCCTGGGCGACGCGGGATTCCAGCCGTTCGAATGGTTCGGCCGCGCCGGCAGGCAGCCTGGCATCAAAAACGCCCGACGGCTTCACGGTTGCGACATGGGTCCGGACACCGTCGGAAGCCAGCAGCACATGCAGCGGGAAATAGACGCCGGCCGCGCGGTCCAAAGCCAGGCCTTCAAACATCAGAAGCGGGCAATCGACCAGCAGAACCCGGCATCGCGCCGGCTTCTTGCGGGATTCTCCGGGCCAGCCCGCGGGCATGTCCATCTCGCCGACAATCTCCAGATCGCCCGTCGTCAAGGCTGCGCGCACCAGCTTTAGCGCTTTGTCAAAGCGCTCTTCGATGACGTATGTGTGTCCGGCTGCTAAGGCGTTCATGAGGGCCTCTTCGAACCCTGGCAAGGCAGGTGCAGTGCCACTCCTATTTCGGTCGAAGGTGGCGCCATTTCCGCTTGGCCCAATCGAGACTGCGTTTCGCCCAGGTGAAATGATCGCTGAGCAGCACCAGCCCGACCAGCATGAGCGGAATGCCGGGACCGGGCACGAACGGCAACGCCAGGATGGCTCCCGCCAGCAAAGCCAGGAAGCCGGCGCAGATCCGCAAATGTTTGCGCATGGTGGCCATTCGCGGTCAGGCGCGGAGAACGGCGCGCATGCCAATCTTCTCGATGGCTTGCGAAAGCTGTGTGCGAAAGCGACCCAGCACAGCCATCGCGGAGGCGTCCTGCGGACCGTCATGCGGCGGCGGGATTCTCAATACATGAATCTCCGTCTGTGAACCGTGGGCGGCGACCACAATATGAAGGGGCATGAGGGCGGCGGCCCCGGGATGCCCGGAGGGGCCATTGAGCACGGGCGACGCAGGACCGGCGAACAGAACCAGACAGGGCGGCGTATCGACCAACAGCCTGCGTTGCAGACGCCCGGAAAGATCCAATTCGCCGGTGATCTTCAGGCCGGCTTCGGCCAGCACGCGGCGCAACGATTTCACGGCCTCATCGAAAGGCTCCGGGATGGAATAGGTGGTGGTTGCGGACTCGTCAGCCATGGTGCCTGCCTGTTCGCAGGCAACAGGTGCAAGTGGGGGTCCACTCGGTTTCAGGAAGTCACCAGGGAGCGGTTACCTCAGAGGGGTGTCCATTTTGGGAAAGACTGAGGCGTGAAGTGTACGTTTTCAGTCTTCGGCGGACGGCTCTGCCGCATCCTTGTGGAAGCCGTACTTGTCCATGCGATAAATCAGGGTGCGCCGGCTCAAATCCAGAAACGCCGCGGCTTTGGTCTGGTTCCAATCGAACTTGCGGAGGGCTTGCAGGATCAGTTCCTTCTCCATCGCCTCCAGGCTGACACCCTGCGCCGGCAGTTCGAAATGGAGGGCTTCCGATGACGGCTTTTCGCACCGCAGAAAATCCGGCAGGTCGCTCAAGCGGATCTCATCGCCGACGGAGAGCACGGTGAGCCGCTCGATGATGTTCTCCAGTTCGCGCACGTTGCCAGGCCAGTGATAGCCGCTGAAATACGGCACCAACCGCGGCGGCAGCCTGAGATTCGGAAGGTTGTGCTTCTGTTTGGCTTTGACGAAGAGCGATTGCACCAGTTCGGCGATGTCGCCTGAGCGCTCGCGCAGCGGCGGCAGTTCGAGCGGGATCACCGCCAGACGGTAATACAGATCTTCGCGAAACGCGCCATCTTCGATCAGGTTCTGTAGATTGCGGTGAGTGGCGGCGATGATCCGGACATCCACTTTGAGCGGAGCCGAGGCGCCCACTTTTTCGATTTCCCCTTGTTGAATCAAGCGCAGCAGTTTGACCTGGAGTTCCACGGGCAACTCGCCGATTTCATCGAGGAACAGAGTGCCGCCATCGGCGCTCTCCACCTTGCCACGCTTGGGCGCGGAGGCTCCGGTGAAGCTCCCCTTGGTGTGGCCGAAGAGTTCCGATTCCATCAGGTCTTTGGGAATGGCGCCGCAGTTGATGGTGACAAACGGCTGGTCTTTACGGCGGCTGTTCTGGTGGATGGCGCGGGCCAACAGTTCCTTGCCGGTGCCGGTTTCTCCGCGGATCAGCACCGTGGAATCGCGCTGCGCCACGCGGGCAGCCATTTCGAGCACGTGCAGCAGCACTTTCGATTGCCCGGTGATGCTCTCAAATCCGTACTTCTGATCCAGGCTGAGGCGCAGGCTGCGCACTTCCTCGACCAATTGCTGATGCTCCATGGCGCGGTTCACCATTAGCATGAGCTCTTCGTAATCGATGGGCTTGGTGATGTAGTCGTAGGCTCCGGCCTTCATGGCCGCTACGGCGGTCTGCACGGTTCCAAAGGCCGTGACCATGACGACGGCGGTCCGCGGATACTGCTCGCGAACCTTCTTCAGAAGATCCAGTCCGGAGATCCCGGGCATCTTCAGGTCGGTGATGACCAGCGCCGGAGCATCCTCCTCGATGCGGCGCAGCGCTTCATCGCCGTTGGCGGCGGTGATGGCCGAATAGCCGGCTTCCTGGAGTTGCAGTTGGGTGATGCAGCGCAGGCTTTCGTCGTCATCCACCACCAGTATGGTCTTATGTGTCATTCCGCCTTTCGTGATGAACCGGCAACAGGACCGAAAAGGTAGTACCTTTATCCGGGTTGGCTTCCGCGCTCAGGATGCCGCCATGCTGTTCCACAATCTGATGCGCCACGGAGAGCCCGAGCCCGGTCCCGGTCTGTTTGGTGGTGAAGAACGGATCGAAGATGCGGTCGCGATCCGCGGCGCCGATTCCGCAGCCCTCGTCCCTTACCTGGATGAGGACGCGTCCCTTCCGCGGTTGGCCAGAGAGCAGCACGACGCCGCCTTCGGGCATGGCCTGGATGGCGTTGATGAGCAGGTTGAGCAGCACTTGGGTGAGCAATTCCGGGTCGCCTTCGAACGGCGTCAGGGCGGCGTCCACTTCCTTGCGCAGGATAATTGGCTGCTGACCGGCCGCGTGGGCCGCCAGCTGGATCACGGAATCGAACAAGCTCGCGGCATCGATGGCCTGGTACTTAGGGGCGCGGGGCCGGGCGAAATCCAGAAAGTGGGAGAGCAGATTGTTGAGCCGCCGGCACTCCTTGGCGATGATGTCCAGGCACTCGCCATCCTTCTTTTCGAGGCGAAGATGGCGCTGCAAGATTCCCGCCGCGCCGGCGATGCTGGCCAGGGGAGTGCGGACTTCGTGGGCCAGACCAGCCGCAAGTTGTCCCAGGGCGAACAACCGTTCGGCCCGTTTCATGGTTTCGAAATTGTCCTGTAGTTTCCGGTAAACCTCGGTCAGGCGGTTGGTGGTGCGCTGCAACTCCGCACGCTGCCGGCGGCCGCGCTCGGCCAGGACCCCGGTCAACAAGCCAGCGGCGCAGAAGAGGGGAATTTCCCAGAGCTGGTCGATGGCGTAGTTCGGAGACGTGGTCCACGTGGTCCAATTGTGGGGAGCGTTGGACAGGGCGGCCAGCAGCGCGGTGGCCAGGCCGACCAACCAGCCGAAGCTCAGCCCGGCGAACACAATCGGCAGGTAGTAGAGGTGCTGGAAGGCGTTGTGCCAGTGCAACAGGGAGACCGGCGTGAACTGGTGAAGCACGCTGATGGCCGCGATGGCGGCGATGACAGCGGCTGCACGTGTGCGAATTGTGGTTTCATGCCGCAAGAGCACGGAAATCCTGGACCAAGGACCAGTTTAGCGTACGGTCGAGATTGGCCTGTGACGTGCTATAACCCGTATAAGTGAACAAAGCACTCTTCCCTGTTGCGGACTATTGGTGGCTGTATCTGGCCTTCACCGTATTGGTAGTGATCCTGCTGGCCATCGACCTGGCATTGCACCGCAAGGAGCGTCCGATCTCGTTTCGCAATGCGGCGACTTGGACCGCGGTGTGGATCTCGCTGGCTCTCGTCTTCAGTTATGTCCTGTATGTGTTCACCGCCTCCCGTTATACCCCGGGGATTGCCCGGCAACTGAGCCTGGAGTTTCTGGCGGGATACGTGGTGGAGGAATCGCTCTCGGTGGACAACATGTTCGTGTTTGCCCTGGTATTCCGCTATTTCGCGGTGCCGCTGCGGTATCAGCACAAAGTGCTGTTCTACGGCGTTTTGGGCGCCATGATCTTTCGCGGTATTTTTATCGCCGCGGGCAGCGCGCTGGTGCGCTTTGAGTGGGTGATGATTCTGTTCGGAGTGTTTCTGATCGTGACCGGAATCCGCATGGCGGTGCAGAAGGAGCAGCAACTCAACCCGGACGACAGCCTGGTGATCCGGTGGGTGCGCCGCGTTTTCCCGGTCACGGGCGAGTATCACGGATCGCGGTTCCTGGTCACGGTGAACGGAATCCGCCACATGACGCCACTGATGGTGGTGCTGGTCTTCCTGGAAACCACCGACATACTGTTTGCGGTGGACTCGGTGCCGGCGGTTTTCGGGATCACCCGCGAACCCTTCGTGGTCTACACATCCAATGTATTCGCCGTGCTGGGGCTTCGGGCCATGTTTTTCCTGCTGGCCGGCGCCATGGATCGCTTCCACGTGTTGAAGCACGGCCTGGCCCTGGTGCTGGTATTCGTCGGCCTGAAGATGGTCTGGCTGGACCACCTTTTCGGGGGCAGATTCCCGATCGGCGTGTCCCTCGCAATTATCAGCGCCGTGATTGCCGCCTCCATCTTGCTCTCCCTGGCGTTTCCGAAAGCGGTGGATCCGGCTCCCGCGCGGGCACCAGGCGCAGGCCGGCGAGTTGCCCGGCGCGCCCTCGGCTTTGTCTTCCTTCTGCTCTCGGCGATTGGCTTCCTGTATGCCGGCGGTCCGGGACATACGCTGCTGCCGCTGCCGGCGCTCGATGACCTTGGCGCAGGCACGCTCTACTGGGCGGCCGCATGCAATTTGGTATGCGCCGTGCTCCTGTTAGGCGGAGGATGGGTGCGAAAGAGGGTTTGAGCGTTCTGCACAGGTAGGACAGACCGTCGCCTTGGGTGGTCTGTCAAGGCTCGCTAAAGCACGCCTGCTTGACAGACGACGAACGACGACCCTCTGTCCCACCGCCTCTGCTACCATAGCCACATAAGGGGGGAATTACTTGTCACATCTCACGCAGGATTTGCCTCGAACCCTTGGTGCGCTTCGCACCAGTTCCTTTTCCGAGGCCAATCTGGCCGGCCGCGGCGTCAAAGACGAACTCCGCCAGAACCTGATCAGTAGAATTCAAAGCGGGGAGCAGCTCTTTCCCGGCATCGTCGGATACGAAGATACCGTGGTGCCGCAG
>JANYAH010000196.1 GCA_025361425.1 Candidatus Solibacter sp.
AAAAGTCCGGCATGTTCTGGACGGTCCGCGGAGCCAACGCCATCATCGCCCTGCGATGCTGCCACCTCAACAACCGCTTCGAGGACTACTGGGAGGCGCGCCGCCCGGCGGCTTGATCTCCACTTCTACGTCGCACACCCATGGCAAGGGGATGGCAAGGGGGGAGGCTGGGATTGGTATGCTGGGGAACTGGGATGACCATCCGACATCTTTTTTGGCCGGCCGTGGCTTCGATTCTGGCGATTGTGGGTGCGCTCGAAGTGCGTTCGGCGAGGGGCGAAACCCAGACGTGGGACGAGGGCATCCACATTTCCGCGGGCTATTCGTATATAAAGTTCGGGGATTACTCCTGGAACGTGGAACATCCGCCGCTGGTGAAATTGGTGAGCGCCCTGCCGCTGGCGTGGATGGGGCTCGCGGCGGAGCGTTACGCAGCGGACGGCAAGCGGAAGGATCAGGTCAGCTATGGAATCGATTTCCTTTATAAGAACCAGCGCGATGCCGATTCGATTCTGATTGCGGCGCGTAGCGCCAATATTCTGCTGACCCTGCTGTTCGCCTGCGCGGTGGCATGGTGGACGCGCCGGCGGTACGGTCCGGCGGCAGGCCTGGCGGCGGCCATTCTGTGCGCGTTCGACCCGAATCTGATGGCGCACGGCCGTTACGTGACGACGGATTTCCCGGTCACGGTTTTTTTCTTTTTCGCTTGCGTGCTGTGGGTGGAGTACCTGGAGGAAGCTAGTGTGCGGCGATTGCTGGCGGCCGCGGCGGCGATCGGACTGGCGCTGATCACGAAGTTCTCCGCGGTGCTGCTGATTCCGGCGCTGGCGATTCTGTACGCGGCCTGCTGGATCCGGCGGCCCAAGGAGTTTCCGGTGCGCCGCGCGGCCATCGCGGGGGGCACCGTAATTGCCACCGTAGTTCTCATGGTGGCGGTAGTTTACTGGCCGGAGACGGCGCGCTGCTGGCATACCAACGTGCCGCCACTATCGACAGTGGCGGTGCGGAGCAATGCTATCGGGAAAGCGTTGTTCCTTCTGGGGCGGTGGCTTCACCTGCCGGCGCATGCTTACCTGCTCGGGCTGAATGCGGTGGCGGAGCACAATGCGGGCGGGCACTCCAGCTACCTGTTGGGGATGCGCTCCGAAACCGGCTGGTGGTATTACTTCCCGGTGGTATTCGCGGTGAAGAGCACGATGGCCGCGCTAGGGGCAACGCTGCTGCTGCTGGCCGCGGGCCTGTGGCAGGCGTGGCGGCGAGAATGGATCTCACCTATGGCGCTGGGCCTCGGGCTGCCACCACTGCTTTTTTTGGTATTCAGCATGACCAGTGGGATCAACATCGGGATGCGGCATATCCTGCCGGTTTACCCGTTTCTCTATGTGGGTGCGGCGGCGTGGCTGGCCACGCGGGCGAACCTGCGGGTGAGCGTTTACGCGATGGCGGCGCTGGCCGCATTGCAGACGGGGGAGTGCGCGCGAATTACGCCCGATTATCTGGCGTTCTTCAACGAACTGGTGGGCGGTCCGGGGTGCGGACCCGAATACCTGGTGGATTCCAATATCGATTGGGGGCAGGACGTCAAGAAGCTGGGCATCTGGCTGGACGCCCATGGCGGCAACCGGCGGGCGCGCGTGTTCTATTTCGGCAATGCGCAGATGCGCTACTACGGGATCGACGAAGTGGGCTTCCCCGAGCCTATGGATCAGAAGGGCTGGGACGAAATTGACGAATACTGCGTGGCCAACGTGACTCCGCTACAAGGCGTGTACGTGCCGCTAAACAGCCTGGCGCCGCTGCGCCTGCGGGAACCCGTCGCCAAGATCGGCTGGAGCATGTATGTGTACGATCTGCGCAAACCGAAGGCCGCCGCGGCGCGCCATTGAAATTCGCCGATAAGCTCTGCATCGCTCATGGTGCAGCCGCTGGGGCCGGAAACGCTCGGCGCGGTGCCCTCTGGGCCAACCCACGAGCGCCGGCCGCCGCAACGTTCCCGGAAACACTCCGCGCTTAAGCCCGAAGTGTCTTTATGCCAGGTCGAACTTCTCCTGGTGCAACAGCGGATCGCTCTTCACGATGACCGGCTTGGAGAGAATCTCCTCGATCTCCTGCAAATAGGTGTTCTGAGTGCTCTTCAGGAGTTTGGCGACTTCGGGCGAAACGCGCAGCATCACGTCCTTGGTATCCACCGCGCGCGCGATCTTTTGCGCCTCCACTAGAATCTCCGACACCACCGTCTGCGGACTCTTCACATATCCCGCGCCTTCGCAATACGAGCACGGCGTACACAGCGTGCGCTCCAGGCTTTGCTTGACCCGCTTGCGCGTGATCGCCACCAGCCCGAAATCGTTAAATTGTAGAATCTTGTACGGCGCACGGTCGGCCCGCATGCACTCTTCGAGCGCTTGCATCACCTTCTGGCGATTCTTGCGCTCGTCCATGTCGATGAAATCCACCACGATGATGCCGCCCAAATCGCGCAGCCGGATCTGCCGCACAATCTCCTTAATGGCATCGGTGTTGGTCTTGACAATCGTGTCCTCCAGGCGGTTCGACTTGCCCACGTACTTGCCCGTGTTAATATCGATCGCCACCAGAGCTTCGGTCTGGTTGATCACGATGTACCCGCCAGATTTCAGCCACACCTTGGGGCGCAGCGCCTTCTCCAGTTCCGCTGTGATCCCGAACTCGTCGAAGATCGGCGTGGCGCGCGTGTACATCTTCACGCGATTCACCAGCGCCGGCTGGAAGCGCTGCACGAAGCGCAGCACGCTCTCATAGGCTTCCTCGTTGTCCACCCACACGCTCTTGTAGACCGCGGTCAACTGGTCGCGCAGAATCCGCTCCACCACGTTGAGGTCATGATGGATCAGCACCGGCGCCGGCCGCCGTTCGGCCTTCTGCCGCATGTCGAGCCACAGGTTGTACAGGAACATCATGTCCGCCCGCAACTCTTCTTCGCTCCGGCCCTCGCCGGCGGTGCGCACGATGTAGCCGCCCGAAATGCCGGTGCGGTTGGCCTGTAAAATCCGTTTCAGGCGGAGACGTTCTTCGTCGCTCGGAATCTTGCGCGAAACGCCGATGTGGTCCACCGTGGGCATGTACACCAGGAAGCGGCCCGGTAGCGCGATGTGCGAGGTGATGCGCGCGCCCTTCTGCCCTAGCGGCTCCTTGGCGATTTGAACGATGATTTCCTGCCCTTCCTTCAGCAGGTCGCTGATCGAAGGCAGCGGGATTCTTTCCCCGCGCGTATCAGGCCGCGCTTCGGCCCGCGCTTCGGGACGCCCATCCGCACGGCCATCTTCACGACCGTCCGGAAGGCCTTGGGACCTGCCCTCCGAGCGGCCTTCCGCACGGCCTTGGGACCTGCCCTCTGAGCGACTTTCCGTCCGACCTTCCGGACGGCCTTCGGGCCGCTGTATGGTGCGCGCCTCGGTGCCTTCCTCCAGCGGACGCGGTTCGCCCTGCGGACCACGCTGCCCTTCCGGCACGGGACCGCGATCGCCCCGTCCCTTACGGCGGGTACGGCGCGAAACCCGGTGCGGATAGCGCCCCCCCTGCTCGCGCAACGCGGCAGTCAGGCTGGTGGGAATGCGTGCCGGTTCCGGCCCTTCGTCTTCCGCGACTGGCTCTGCTGCCCCCTCTTCGGTCAATTCCACTTCCGCCGGGGACTCGGCGCCCTCGGCATCAGCCTCGGCTTCGCCCTCAACCGCCTGGTTCGCGGCCGCTTCGCCGTCCGTTACTTCGAGCGCTTCGGACACGCCCACTCCGGGCCTTTCCGGTTCCATGGCGACAAATCCGGTTTCCAGTGCGAATACCTGGATCGGCAGCGATTCCGCCTCCGTCCGCGCAGCGGGCCGCTCTTCGTCCACTTCCGCCACTACGACTGGTTCCGGCGCCGCAACGACTGCTGTTTCCACGACCGCTACGGCCACCGGGGCCGATTCCGGTTCGGCGACTGCTTCCGGCACCGCCTCCGCTTTAAGTTCTTCCACCGCTTGGACGGACTCTCCGGTCACCGCTGCGGATTCCCTCCCTTCAAACCCTTCCTCGTCGCCGGGCCGCGTGTACTTGGCCAGCGATTCGCCGGGCAGCACGAAGAAATCCTCCTGCTCCGGGTCGAAGACGACGCGGGGTTGGGCCGCCAGATCTTCCACCGGTGCCGCCTCCGGGATGCCGGCCGCGGGCGGCGCCTGATAACGCGATTCGCCGTCGGGCCGAGGCGAATAGTATTTGGCATCCGGCAACCCGCGTCCACCGCCGCTACCGCCGCCACTGCGTTGTCCTCGTCCGCGACGCGAGCGCCGGCCGCCGCGATCTCCACCACGGTCGCCACCGCGATCTCCGCCACGGTCGGGGCCACGGTCGCCGCGCCGATTTCCCTGGGATCCCGGGGGGCCCTGCATGGCGCTCGCCGGCGCGGAGAGGGGGGTGGGAGGCACCACATCCACCGGCACTGCTACGGCATTCACCGGCGCAGCCGACACTGCTTCCGGAACTGCCTCGACTGCCGCCGCCGGTAGCAGCGTGGCCGGAGTCCGGTCGAGCTTCAGGACCTTCTCCTCTACCGACGTGACAATCTTGTCGTACTCGTCGTTGTCCTCGAAGAAGTCCGAGACGTAGAGAAATGCGTCGCGACCGAGTCCGATATCGACGAATGCCGACTGCATGCCCGGCAACACGCGGGTGACTCTACCTTTATGGATGGAACCCGCTAAGGAGTACTCGTTTTCGCGTTGATAAAACACCTCAACGACTTGATCGTCCTCCAGCACCGCCACGCGGGTCTCGTGGCGATTGGCTGAAATCACTAACTCTTTCGACATCGACTGCCTCCCCGGGGCGTGCAGAGGCCTCGGAGGAAGTGGCTGCGCCAGTCTGGTCGCTGCGGGTCCGCCGTTTATTTGGCTAACCCGGTACATCAGCTACGAACTCACGCGGGCCGAAGGTGGAGACACGTTGTCCTCGCACACCATCCGGCCGGGAACCACTCCTCTTTCCCGCGACGGGCGTTTCCGCGCGGCTTTTCCGCGCTTACGTGCCCTTGTCCCGGGGGGTCTCTACAGGCTCCCGAATAATCTTTTCTCGAACGCTCCCTTGCGAGCGCGTCCGGCTAATTTACAAACCTTCTGAGGCGGACGTTGTTCACCAGCCCCAGTGCCAAAAAAAACGTCCAGATACTCGAACCGCCAAAACTCATGAAGGGCAACGGGATACCGGTCACCGGCATCAGTCCCGCCACCATCCCCACATTCACGAGAATATGGAACAGCAGCAAGGCAGCCACCCCCATACATAGGTACATCCCTACCCGATCCGGCGCCGTATGCGCATTCTGGACGATGCGCATCACCAACACAAAATACAACGATAACAAAATCGTTACCCCGACAAACCCATGCTCCTCGGCAAACGCCGAGAAGATGAAGTCCTTGTAGGATACCGGCAAGAACCGCAACTGCGTTTGCGTTCCCTTGGTAACACCCTTGCCAAACATCCCTCCCGAGCCTACCGCAATCTGGGATTGGATCAACTGATAACCCTTGCCCTGCGGATCGCGCTCGGGGTCCATGAAACTGACGATCCGCCCCTTCTGGTACTCATTCAAAAACTGCCAACTAATGGGCAGCACCACGACCGTTATTATCGCGATGGCGGCCACATACTTCCAGCGCAATCCAGCCAGGAACGCACCCGCGACCAGGACTGCCAGGTAAGTCAGCGAGGTCCCTAAATCCGGCTGTTTCATCACCAGCACGGTGGGAACCAACACCAAGCCCGCCAACTTCAGCATCTCCCGAATTTCCAATTCATCGGTTCGCAATTCGGTTAAATAGCGAGCTACCAACAATATTATCACCAGCTTGACGAATTCCGATACCTGCAAGTGAACGCCAAATCCCATGGGAATCCAACGCTTCGACCCGTAGCCTGTCTCCCCGATGGCGTAGGTGAGCACCAGCGCCGCCACGCTCCCGATATACAGCACCGGTACGTAATGCAGTATGCTGTGATAATCGATGGCCATCAACAGCCACATCAGAAACAGCCCCCCGGCCACGTAAATGATTTGTTTCCACCAGGCCGAGGGGGAATCCGTGCCCCGGGTCGCGCTGTAAATTTGCAGCACGCCAACCCCGCAGATTAGCAACACAATCAGCAGAACCGTCCAATCGATATCGCGGGGAGAGAGGTATTTTGTCATGTGCTTAGTGGGGTGGCGCCACGGCTGCAGCGCCTCCCGGCAGGCCCAGCCCCAAAGCCGCAACCGTCCGGGTCTGGTCCTGCTGCCACTGGGTCAGGCGATTCTTTTTGTCGAAGTGCGCTTTGATCACGTCGCGGACAATTGCCGCCGCGAACTGCCCGTGGGCACCGTGCTCAAACAACGCCACCACCACGATTTCCGGGTTGTCGCGGGGCGCAAAACCGACAAACCAGGCGTTGTCCTGCATGTCCTTGCCCGCACCGGATGCCTTGAGGTAGTCGTTGGACGCCAACTGCGCCGTCCCCGTTTTGCCGCACACATCAAGGTTCGGCAGGGCCGCGCGCACCCCGGTGCCCCCTTCGTTGACTACCCCGTACATGCCGCTGACCACGTCCTTAACATACTCCGGATGAAGCGCCCACTCGGCCACCTTCACCTGATCCAAGGCCTTCTTCACCATGTGCGGCTGGTACCATTTGCCGCCCACCGCCAAGCCGCCGATTGCTCGCGCCAATTGCAGCGGCGTCACCGTAAGCGCTCCCTGCCCGATGGCCACCGAGGGCGTCTCGCCGGCGTACCACTTGGTGCGCTGGGTGCGCAGCTTCCATTTTTCCGAAGGCATCAGCCCACTCTTCTCATGCGGCAGGTCGATCCCCGTGATCTGGCCAAAGCCGGCCAAATCCCCGTAAAACGCCAGATTGTCGATTCCCAATTTGGCGCCCAGAGTGTAGAAGTAGACGTCGCAGGAGTGCACGATGCCGCCGTGCAGGGATTGCGTGCCATGCCCGCGCTTCTCCCAGCACCGCTGGTAGCGGCCGTAGAGCGCCACGCCGCCGCTACACCTGGTGGTCCACTTGTCGTCGATGGTGCCGGTCTCCAGGCCCGCCAGGGCGACGATGGGCTTGAACGTGGATCCCGGCGCCAGTTCGGCCTGGATGGCGCGGTTCAGCATGGGGTGTTCGGGATTGTCGGCGATCTCGCGCCAGTCCTTGGTCTTGATCCGCACCGCAAACTTGTTGGGATCGAAGGTGGGGCGGCTGACCATGGCCAGGACTTCGCCCGACCGCGGATCGAGCGCCACCACCGAGCCATTCTTGGCTCCCATGGCCAGTTCCGCCACGGTCTGCACATCCAGATCGATGGTCAGTTGCAGGTCCTTACCTTCCACCGCCTTCTTAATGGCGAGGGTACGGCGCACCGTACCGCGATTGTCCACCACTACCTGGCGCTGCCCGTCCACGCCCATCAGCGTGTCGTTGTACTGCTTCTCGATGCCGAACTTGCCAACCACGTCGCCCTGGTTGTATTTGGCGAACTCCGGCGCGTCCAGTTCCTGCTCGCTGATTTCGCCGGTATACCCGATGACGTGGGCCAGCGTGCCGTTCTGCGGGTAGAGGCGGCGGGGCGTCTGGATCAATACCAGCTCCGGGAAGAAATCGTGGTGCGAATCCACGAAGGCGAGATCGGCCGGCGACAGTTCGTCCTTAATGGTGACGGTGACGTATTTCGGCTGCTTGCGGACCCGCTGCACGCGTGCCAGCAGGTCGCCGTAATCCAGGTCCAGACCCTGGGCGATGGGCCGCAGGTGCTCGTCCTTGGCAGATTCGCGGGCCAGCAGCAGGCTGAACGAGGAGTGGTTATCCACAATCACGCGCCCGTCACGATCCAAAATACGCCCGCGCGGCCCCGGAATGGGCATGGATTTGATGCTGTTCTGCTGCGCCCGCTCGCCGTAGAATTCGGGATTCTGTACCTGAAGCCGCCAGAACCCGGAAATCAGGAACAGGAAGATGATCACCGTGACGTACTGGAAGACGGCAATCTTCCCAGCCGCAAACCGCGTATCGTCGCGCAACGGTGGCTTGTCGGAAAGCTGGTGCTCGCGATTTGAGTCGACCGGAGGAAGCGTCACAACGAAGCAGGACTGTGCTCAATTCTCATTCTAGCCCATTCCCTACCCCGCTTTCAGACGTAGTAGTCGATATACAGAGAGTTTACGTCGACGTTGGCGTCCAGGCCGTTCCATTCACCGGTTTTCAACGGGTCTGCCACTTTTCCGATGCCCTGATCGTTGCGCAACAGGCGCTGATGAGAGCCGTGGTATTTGCAGAGTGGCGGCCTGAGTAGCACGTCTAA
>JANYAH010000235.1 GCA_025361425.1 Candidatus Solibacter sp.
CACGCCTTCGCGTTCGCGCATCGTGTAGAACAGCGGCGTGATCGCACCGATGTCGAGGGCGTGAGTGCCCAGCCACAGCAGGTGGCTGGCGATGCGGTTCAGCTCGGTGAGAATGACGCGTGTCACCTGCGCGCGCGGCGGAGCTTCGATGTTCAGCAGCTTTTCCACCGCCAGGCAATAACCCAGGCCGTTTGAGACCGCCGCGACATAGTCCATGCGGTCCACGTAGGGATTGAATTGCGCGTAGGTGCGGTTCTCGGCAATCTTCTCCACGCCGCGATGCAGATAGCCGATGACGCACTCGGTTCCGAGGACCTTCTCGCCATCCAGCTTAAGAATCACGCGCAGCACCCCGTGCGTAGAGGGGTGTTGCGGGCCCATGTTGAGAACTAATTCGGTGGAGTCTAGAAAAGTTGAGTCAGGCATACCGAGATTACTGGCCGCTTTCGATTCCCAGGTTTTCCTGTACCCAGCGTTCGTCCTGCTGGAGAATTCCGTAGTCCTTGCGCAGAGGGTAGCCCTGCCACTCGTCGGGCATCAGGATGCGCCGCATGTCGGGGTGGCCCGCGAATTCGATCCCGAACATATCGTAGACTTCGCGCTCCAGCCAGTTGGCGGTCAGGTGGACTCCCACCGCCGTCTCCGGCCGATAGCCGTCGGGGATGTTGATCTTGACGCGCACCCGTTCGTTGCGCGAGAAACTATATAAGATGTAGACCACATCGAAGCGCTCGGCGCGCTTGGGCCAATCCACCGCCGTGACATCCACCAGGTAGTCGAAATCCGACTCGAGCTTCAGGTATTCCAGAATGGGAATCGCCGAACCCGGCTTGGCCACGATAAAATTCTGACCGAGATACGTAGAAATTTCGCCGATGTTTTCGCCGAAGCACTCCTTGAGCTCCAGGGCGAGCGCGCTCTCCCACGGTGTAGCCACCATAATGGCGGGCGGCTTCGGGGGGGGCGGCGCGGGCTTTGGAGGCGCAGGTTTCGGGGCCTCAGCGGCTGGTTTTACCGGTTGTCCCGCGGCCTCGCTCCCGGGTGGAGGGACCGCCTCTGAGCCCCCAGGCTTTTGCTCGTCAGCCATCTCTGTTCCTTGTTAAGACTCCTACACTTATCACCTGCGGGGACAGGTGTCAAATTGTGCAACAGGGGCGGGTGCGCCTCGCGCAGTCTCCGGGCGAGCGGCCCGTGAGTTCGCCGCCCCGCCGGGCAGTGCCACAGGAAGGCGCTTTGCCCAGGACGTAGTTAGGGTTATCAGGTAACGGTGTAGGACCGCGAGTACCCCGACAGTACCTGCATTACTGTTGTTTTCCCGGAAGCTTCCGCATACTGTATTCAGTCTGGGCAACGAAAAGGAATGAAATCATGGGTACCACGGCGTTTTGGGGAAAATCGGCAGCGGAGATCGATGCGATCGGCGGAGAGCGGCGCCAGGACCGGCGATATCAACTGCAACTGAAGCTGAAATGGAAGCTCATCCGGCGGCGTCGCGTGCTGGATATCGGGACCGGGCACATCATCGATATCTCTAGCGGTGGGTTGCTCTTCGACGCGGGACGCCATCTGCCCGAGGGGCTCAATGTGGAACTGTCGATTGCGTGGCCGGTGCTGTTGCACAACGTGGCTCCGATACAATTAGTAGCCACCGGGAAGATTCTTCGGGGCAACGGCAGCCAGGTAGCGATCCAGACGGTGCAGCACGAATTCCGCACGACCGGCGTCCCCAGCGCGCCGCGCGACCAGCCGGCGGACCCTGCTTATCATCCGCCGATTCACGTCAGTGCGGCGATGTTCGCAGCGTTCCGCAAGCAGTAACGGGCCGGGAGCCCGTCACCTCCGATTATCTGCCGCGCCGGCCCATTACGGGTTCTGGGACAGGGGGCGGCGGAGGGGGCACTTCTTCTTCGACTGGCTTCTTGGGCTTGCGGTTGAGAATCTCGCTGATGAACTCATCGCGCGCTTTGGCATATTTCGGAGTGCCCGGCTTGGGCTCAATGGTCGCCCACTCTTCCGGAGTGATCTCCTGAACCGTGAGAACATACTTCTGGAAGTGGTTGCGTAGCCGTTCCTGCACGGGTTTCAGGGCGGAGTGGTAGAGAACGAAGAGGACGTCTTCCGGGGCGGCGGCGGCCACGATGTGGTAGACGTGGGAGGGTTTGCGGACGCGCGGGGCGCGCAGCGCGGCCTCCAGCTTCTTGGCGTGAGCTTCGGTTTTCTGCCAGTGATCGATATCGCTCTTGGGCATGTCGGTCGCCTTGATCAGCGCCTGTTTATCCTTCAGCGTGAGCTTTTCCGTAAGGCAGTGGAGGAAGGTTCCGAAGCGGGCGGTGCGCCAGCGCGCGTCTTCCGGAAGCACGCGAATGGCCTTCTCGTACTTGGCCAGCCCATGCAGGTTCAGCTTGGTGAGCAGCGCGGGTGCGAAGAGGGAGAGCAGACCGCCTTCTTCCAGGCCTTTGAAAATTTCCGTGGGACTGTCTTCAGAGCTGATGCGCTTGAGTTCGTCGCCCAGGACGTGCGCCGGGATGTGCTTTTCCACCTCAGCTTCGCGCGCGTTTGCCAGCTGCATCAGGGTGCGTTCTTCGATGGTGTAGCCCATGCGGACGCGGTAGCGGACGAGACGCAGCAGGCGCGAGGGATCGTCGTAGAAGCCGTAGGTGCTGACCGAGCGCAACTCCTTGCGTTCGATATCGGCCAGACCGTTCATGGGGTCTAGCAGCAGTCCGCGAGAGGCGCGGTTGAGCGAGAGCGCGATGGCGTTGCAGGTGAAATCCCGGCCGCGCAGATCCTCCTGAATGGTGGCCGGCGAGACCTGCGGTTTGGCGCCGGCGCGGGCGTACTTGTCCTGGCGCGACATGGCGATCTGCGCGGTGACGCCGCTGGGAAAGACGAGTTCGGCGGTCTTGCGGTTCTCGTCGGTTGAAACCGTGGTCGCTCCGCTTCGCTCGCAAACGGCTTTTGCGATTTTAAGCGCGTTGCCCTCTACGACGAAATCCAGGTCGCGGATCCGGAAACCGGCCATCATATCCCGCATGGCACCTCCGGTCAGGAAGACGTTGACGTTCGCCAGTCCCGCGGCCGCCTGCGTGTCTTCCACCGCCCGATTCTGATCCGGGCTGAGATGGCTCTCCAGCATGTAAATGTAGTCGCTCATCGCGTTGCGCCTTCGACCTCATAAAAATTACCGAACTGCGGCCCCAGTGGGCTCGAATCATGCTCGGGGGTGGTGCTTTTCAACGGTGTCTTTAAGCCTTGACCGCATGACGTGGGTATAAATCTGGGTCGTCGAGATATCGGCGTGGCCCAGCATGATCTGCACACTGCGCAGGTCGGCGCCACCCTCCAGGAGGTGGGTGGCAAAACTATGACGGAGCACGTGGGGCGTGAGCCCGTGGAAGATGCCCACTTTCCTGCCGAGGGCGGCCAGGAGCTTCCAGAACGCTTGACGGGTGAGGCACCCGCCGCGCGCGGTTATGAAAAGATATCGGCTGGCACGTCCCTTGAGTAGGAGGGACCGGCCGGCTTCCAGGTAGGCCCGGACAGCGAGGATGGCGGTCTTGCCCACCGGCACCAGGCGCTGCTTGTTGCCCTTTCCGGTGGTACGGAGGACTCCAAGTTCCAGGTTCAAATCGCCTATCCCGACTTTGCACAATTCGCTCACCCGCAGACCGGAAGCGTAAAGTAGTTCCATCATAGCGCGATCGCGCACACCGGTTGGGTGGGACAGGTCGGTAGCTTGAATGATTCTATTGATCTCTTGCAGATTTAGATACTTAGGAATAGTCTGCCACTGCTTGGGGGTGCCCAGGTGCTCGGTAGGGTCGGTAGCCACTTCACCCTCTCTCAGGAGAAAACCGTAAAAGTTACGAATCGTGGTGAGGTGGCGACCCACGGAGCGGCTGCTGAGCCCGGATTGGTACAGATTATCGATATGATGGCGGATCTCCGAGGTGCCCGGCAATCCCTTGCAATCACCAATAAAGTCTTTAAAATTTGCGAGATCCGCGGAATAGGCGTCGAGAGAATTGGCGGCAAGGCCCTTTTCCAGGCGGCAGAAGTTCAAAAAGGCGGTAATCTGGCTATATAGGTGTGCCGAACCTTCCGCACGCGCTTCAGACATCGTGCCAATGATACAATAAGCCGCCAAATTGGTGAAACATAGTTATTGCATAGGGGAAAAGTTGTCCGCCTCCACGACTAAAAAAGCACTGATCCGCCGTTACGACCGGGAAACCCTGGCAGGGTACGTCAACCCAACTTCTTTTCAGCAGCCGGAGGGCGTGGAACTGCTTTCGGATCAGGGGCATGCGTCGATCATCCCCTATCCGGAAATCAAGCTGCTGGCGTTCGTCAGGGAATTCCAGGGCACGGCGCAGCCGGAACGGCAGGTTTTTCAGACACGACCCAAGATGGCGGGGCTGTGGGTCAACCTTCGGTTTCGCGACGGGGGCGTGCTGGAGGGGATTATTCCCAACAATCTCATGCTTTTGGAAAGCAGCGGGTGCACCGTGATCCCACCCGATTCATTCGGCAATCAGCAGCGGGTATGGGTGCCCAGGGGTTCGCTGGTCGCTCTCGAGGTACTGGGGGTGGTGGGAAGTCCGCTGAAGAAACGCAAGCCCACTCCGGCGCCAAAAGAGCAGATCGGGTTGTTTGATGAATAGGGTTTAACGGTGCAAATAGAACCTGTTATGGGTATACTGGAATTTAATACTCAATCGTCTCTAGTTGGAGGTTTTTTATGAAATTTCGCAACCTGGTTGTTGCCGCGGCCGGCGCCTGCCTACTGGCTCTGACCTCTTTCGCCCAGATTACGGCGCTCGAAGGCGACGTGAAAGGCGAGGACGGGACCCCGATGGTCAACGCCCTTGTCAGAATCACGCGCACCGATATCAAAGGCAACTACAAGTGCAACACGAACAAGAAAGGCCACTACTTCTACAATGGTCTGCCGTTGGGCAACTATAACATCGCGGTAGAAGTAAGCGGCAAGGAAGTGGACGGCGTAAACGGCGTGCGCACCAAATTGGGCGACCCGACTGCCGTCAACTTCGACCTGCAGAAAATGGCCAAACAGCGCTCTGCTCAGTCGGCGCAGATGCAAGCCGCGGCTACCGGCACCGGTCCCGGACTCTCCAAAGAGCAGGAACGCGGCATGTCCAAGGAGCAGAAGGAAGCCTACGACAAGGCCGTCAAAGATCGCGAAGCTTCGATGAAGAAGAACAAGGAGCTCAACGACGCGTTCACGGCCGGGCTGGCCGCCATGCAAAGCAAGGATTATGACGCAGCCGTTGTCAGCCTGACTAAGGCCGGCGAACTGGATCCGAAGCAGGTGGCGGTGTGGGCGCAGCTCGCCGACGCGCACGTGAATGCGGCGACGAAGAAGACCGGCGCGGAGTTCGACGCCGAAATGGCCAAGGGCATTGAGAGCTACAACAAGGCCATCGAATTGAATCCGGCGGACGCGGCGACGCACAACAACTTTGCGCTGGCGCTGGGCAAGGCAAAGAAGTTCCCGGAAATGCAGGCGGAACTGCAGAAGGCGGCGGAACTCGACCCGCCCAAGGCCGGGCAATACTATTACAACCTGGGCGCCATGCTGGTCAACGCGGGGCAAAGTGAACCGGCCTCACAGGCATTTAAAAAGGCGATGGAACTCGACCCGAAACATGCGGATTCCTACTACCAGTGGGGTGTCTACCTGCTTGGCAAGGCGTCGTTCGCGGCCGATGGTAAAGTGACGCCGGTGGCTGGCACTGTGGAAGCCTTCCAGAAGTACCTGGAATTGGCGCCCACCGGGCAGTTCGCCGACTCCGCAAAAGGCATGCTGGCTTCGATGGACGCCAAGGTCGATACGGCGTACAAGAATCCCAACGCGCCGGCACCCAAGAAGAAGAAATAGGCTGCGTCAGTGAGCTCCGGGGCGGGAGGCGATGCTTCCCGCCCTGACCCCATGCTGCGTTATCTTATCGTCGATATCCTCCTCCCCCTGTTGGTCTTCGCTCTTCTGCGATCGTTCTTCCGTGGTATGTTCCGAAGCAAGCGCGAAGTGTCGCGCCCGGCTCAGCAGGCTCAGCCGCCATCCCAGCCCAACGTGGTTGTGGGCGGGGAGTTGAAGAAAGATCCGGTCTGCGGAACTTATGTTTCCATCGGAGCTAGCGTGACGCGCACGGTGGACGGGCAACTGCTGCATTTCTGCTCGAAAGAATGCCGGGACAAGTACCGCGCGGCGTGAGGCTGCCAAGCTGGGTGGCTTGTTCCGGGAAACTCTCCTGTTGCCGTTTCACACGCGGAGTTCGTACCCCAAATCGCGCATGCGGAGAATGATGGTGGTGCGGATGGCGGTGATCTCGTCGGAGGAAAGTGTGCGCTCCGGCGAACCGACAGTCAGGCGGAAGGAGACGCTCTTCGTGCCTTCAACCAACGGCGGCCCTGCATACTGGCGCACGAATTGAATCGCTTCCATTAGCGGGCCGGCGAAACTGGCGATAGCGGCTTCCAGCTGGCCCGCGTGCTCGCGCAACGGGGCGATCACCGAGAGGTCGAAGGCGCTCGACGGATAGCGGCGGATGGGCCTGTACTTCGTCCGGTCGCCGCTGAGTGATTCCACCAAGCGCAAATCCAGATCGAGGACGGCAGCCCGCCCAGTCTCGACGAACCTGGGGTGCAGTTCGAAGAGGCGTCCGGCCACCGCGCCTTTCCAATGGACGGCAGCGGCGCGCGCGGGATGCTCGTAGCCACGGGCTTCGGCGGGGACAGTCCGCGCACCGGGCAGCAGGCATTCGGCGACCCGCTTGAGCTCGAAGATGCCACCCTCGTGGCGACTGTATAGCGCGGCAACCAGGTGCGGGATTTCCTCCGGAAGACCTTGCTCCCTCCGGTGGATCTCCAGGCCTATTTCGAACAGCCGGAAGCTCTCCCGGTGCTTGGCGTTGCCGGTGACGTTCTTCCAAATGCCGGGGAGCAGCGACGCGCGCATCAACTCCTGATTGCTGGCGATGGGGTTGGTGACGCGGATGTGCTCCGCGGGGTCGAAGCCAAAGGCACGCACCGATTCCTCGCTCAGGAAACTGTAGTTGTAGACTTCGGTGAAACCGTTATCGACGAACAGATTGCGCACGTCATGCTGGAAGCGCCGCGCCGGATTGCCGGGCGGTACGGCGGCGGGCACAAGCGGCGCCCGCGGCGTAATGGAATCGTAGCCCAACATGCGGCCCACCTCTTCCACCAGATCGTCCTTGCTGGCAACGTCTTTGGTGGCGCGCCAACTGGGGACGGTCACGGAGAAGACGCCGGGCTGCACTTCGGTTACGCCGAACGCCAGGCTCTCCAGAATGCGGCGGACCTGGGCGGGTTCCGTCGCCCGGCCCAACTTGCGCTCTAGCCACTCTAGCGAGAGCTCGATGGCAGGTGGCGCAGCCATCTCGCGCATCTGGTCGGCGAGACCACCCACCAGGCGGATGCCGGGCGATATTTCCCGCAGCAGTTCCACGGCACGGGCCAGGCCGCGGACCGTATTCACCGGGTCCTGCGCCTTCTCGAAGCGCATGCTGGCGTCGGTGCGCAGCTTGATGGCGGACGAAGTCTTGCGAACCGACGACGCCTGGAAATTCGCGCTTTCCAGGACTACGCGCGTGGTCTTCGCGCCGATCGCGCTATCGCCGCCGCCAATCACGCCGGCGAGCGCGATGGCGCCCGCGGAATCCGCGATCGCGAGATTCGAAGGGTCGAGCGTGTAGTCTTCGCCATTAAGCGCGCGGAAGGGTTCGCCGGGCTTCGCCGGACGGATGAAAATGGTGTCCCCGTGCAGCAGGTCGGCGTCGAAGGCGTGCATCGGCTGCGCCAGTTCGGCCATGACGAAGTTCGTCATATCGACGATGTTGTTGATCGGGTTGAGGCCGATCGCGGTGAGCCGGTATTGCAGCCACAACGGCGAGGGCTGCACGGTGACGTTTTCGAAAACCAGCGCGCTGTATCGCGGGCAGAGATCGAGATCTTCGATCTGTATTTTGATGGCCGCGGGACCTTGCGGGAGAAGCTCGAGGTTGGCTGGGTCGGTGAGTTCCAGACCGAGGATGGCGGCGACTTCGCGCGCCATGCCGTGATGGCCCCATAGGTCGGGGCGGTGCGTGATGCTCTTGTTATCAATCTCGATGGCGGCATCCGGCGCGCAGCCCTCGAGCGTGCCGAGTTCGACAATGCCGTCGTGATCGCGGTTGATGCCAAGTTCAGCGCCAGAGGCCAGCATGCCGTCGCTCTCTATGCCGTGGACCACTTTCTTGTCGAGCGGGACGTAAGCTGTGAGCAATCCGGGGCGGCAGTTAGGCGCGCCGCAGACCACGGTTTTCATGCCGAGCGCACCGGCATCGACGATGGCCTTCACGTTGTGGCTGCCGGGAATCGGCTCGACCGATTCCACCCGCGCCGCGCAGGCCTCCGCCAGCAGCGCGCCGGTTTCCTCAATCCCCTCGCACTCGGCGGTCTTCATGGTGATGAGGCGTTCGAGCGGCCCGGCGGCCTCAGTGAGTCCGGGGATCATTTCGCGGATCCAGTTGTAAGAGAATTTCACGGTTAGAACTGCTCCAGGAAGCGCAGATCGCCGCCTTGCAGGTGGCGGATATCGTCGATGCCGTACCTCATCATGACGAGGCGCGTGAGGCCAAGACCGAAGGCGAAGCCGCCCCACTCCTCGGGATCGATGCCGCTGATGCGCAGGACGTTGGGGTTGACCAGGCCGCAGGGCAGAAGTTCCACCCAGCCGCTGTGCTTGCAGACGGGACACCCGGGGCCGCCGCAGATCAGGCATTGGATATCGAGTTCGAAGCCCGGTTCGACGAAGGGAAAGTAGCCGGGGCGAAGGCGCACCGTGACGTCGCGCTGGAAGATGGCGGTCAGCAGCGTCTTCATGAAGTAGAGCAGGTGCGCCACCGAAACGTCGCGATCGATCATCATGCCTTCGAGCTGGTAAAAGGTGTGCTCGTGGCTGGCATCCACGCTTTCGTTGCGGAACACGCGGCCCGGGGCGATCATGCGCAGCGGCGGGCCCAGACGCTCCATGCCGCGCACCTGCACCGGCGAGGTGTGGGTGCGGAGCAGGTTGCCACCATCCAGCCAGAAGGTGTCCTGCATGTCGCGCGCCGGATGATCGGGCGGAATGTTCAGGGCGTCGAAGTTGTAGTATTCGGTTTCCACTTCGGGGCCATCCAGCACGGTGAATCCCAGCGAGACGAAAAGGTCCTCGAGTTCCCGTTGGATGCGCGTGATGGGGTGCAGGTGGCCGCGGCGCGGACCGGGCGCGGGCAAGGTGAGATCCACCCACTCGGCATCCAGCCGCGCGCGCAGGGCGGCCTCGTCGAACTCCTGCTTCCTGGCGTCGAGTGCGGCTTCCAACTGCTGCTTGGCGGCGTTGAGCACCTGGCCGATGCGTTTGCGCTCTTCGGGCGAAAGTTTACCCATGCCCTTGCTGATTTCGGCGAGCGCGCCTTTGCGGCCAACGGCGTCCACGCGGACCGCTTCGAGAGCCTCGGGAGACGCAGCGGCAGCGATGCGCGCGAAGGAACGCGACGCCAGTTCCTGAATGGATTCGTCAAGCATGTTGTGGAAGGCTTCATTGTAGCAACTGGCAATGGAAGGCTTCCCGCCGATGCGTGGATAATATGGGAATGGCACTCCAGTTCACAACTTCTCACCTGCAAGATTCTCTCTCGATTTTTCGTAATTACAAGAAACTGGCCGAAGACGCCATGGCGCAGGTTACCGATGAGGAACTCACCGTCACGCTGGACGGCGAGATGAATTCCATCGCGCTCATCGTCAAACACATGGCGGGCAACATGCGGTCGCGATGGACGGATTTCCTGACTACCGACGGCGAGAAGCCAGACCGCCAGCGGGACAGTGAGTTCGTCCAGCCGCCGGCCACGCGCGCCGAACTGATGAAGCTGTGGGAGGAAGGCTGGGATTGCGTGTGGCGCGCGCTGGGTCCGTTGAGCGAGACCGATCTGGGACGCACGGTGACCATCCGCGGCGAGAATCACTCAGTGATGCAGGCCATCAACCGGCAACTGACGCACTATCCCTACCACGCCGGACAGATCGTTATGCTGGCCAAACATTTTCGCGGCGAGCAGTGGAAATCGATGAGCGTGCCTAAAAACAAATCGGCGGAATTCAACCAGGAGGTCGCAGCGGGGGAGAAAAGCCAGCGGTAAGCCCGTGGCGTAAAGTGGCGCGGCGGTGGCGGAGCCGTATCCGTATTTCAAAAAGTAAATAGGGCAGACCGTTTGGTCTGCCCCGAGAGTGCAGGCTCTTAACCCAGTATTTTCCAAACCCTCAATAGGAGAAACAGCACGCCGGCCAAAAAGCCCAGGCCGGCTTTGTATTCCTGGTTGATGAGATACAGCCCGATGCGAAAAGGATTCGAAGTATTCTTGCCGGCCTGGTTGAGGCCTGGCGCCAGGTGTGGAATGAGGGCGGGGACGCGTTCGGCGTAGGCAGCGTACTCCGGGAAAATCTTGCGCAGGTGCTGTTCTTCGTTCTGGATCACCGGCAAATAAACCAGCAGAAACACCGCGGTGAAAAGCGCCGCGAGGCCGATACTGCACGCGGCCACCGCCAGACCGGCAGCCACCAGCAAAGTGCCGATGTAAAGCGGATTGCGCGTGTAGGCGTATGGCCCGCCGGTGGCGAGTTGCCGATTCTTCGCCAGGCATCCGGCCGCCCAGCCGCGTAGCGTGAGGCCGAGCAGCGAGAGCGGAATTCCGATGGCCATGGATGGCGGCGTGGGGCGCGAAAACCACGCGAAGACGATCACGATCAGGAATCCGCTGGGCACGCGGAGTCGCGCGACGGCGTCGGCATAGGGCTTGGGGAAAGACGTCATTCGGCTTGGCTTCCCGCGGGACGGCGGCGCGCGCCGAGCACGGCGCATAGAACTTCGAACACTTCATCGGGAGAGATTTTTTGCATGCTGGGGTGGATGGCGGCGCCGCGTTTGTACGTGGTAGCGGCAGTGCCCGTGCGCAGGACGCGGAGCGAATCGCCGTACGGGCCGTTGCGCGCCGGGTCGGTGGGCCCGAAGAGGGCGACGCCGGGTTTGCCGAGCGCGGCCGCGAGGTGAAGCGGGCCGCTATCCACGCCGACAACGGCGGCGGCGCGGCGTGTGGCGTGAATCAACCCAGGCAGGCTGGAGTGGTGCGGGATGGCGGCTTCGGCGGCGGCGAAATCCGCGCCCGGTGGGCCGTCGAGCACCAGCGGGATGCCGAGTTCGTTGCGCAGGCGAGCGGCGAGAGAGGCGTAGTGGTCCATCGGCCACTGCTTGGAGACCCACCCTGCGAGCGGACAGGCGAGCACGAAATCGCCGGGCGGGAGATCGCCCTCCGGCCGGCCCGGGGGCAGCGGGAACAG
This sequence comes from Candidatus Solibacter sp., assembly GCA_025361425.1. Taxonomy (GTDB): domain Bacteria; phylum Acidobacteriota; class Terriglobia; order Bryobacterales; family Bryobacteraceae; genus Solibacter. The sequence continues at coordinate 11,407 of JANYAH010000235.1, forward strand.
GCGCTTGGCTGGATGAATTCCGCTGCCGCCGCACGCCGCGGCCAATTCCAGATTGCGCTCCACCACGTGCGCGGAGCGGCTCAACGTTTTGTGGGAGTAGAACAAGGCGGCCAGGCGCTCGCGCACCTGCGATTGGTGGAAGCCGAAGAACCGTTCGGGATCCGCGGCGCCGGCAGCCATGGCGGATTTCAGCAGTCCCTGAAAATCCACCGCGAAATCGTAGTGCTCGGCGCGCAGTTCGCGGCGTGTTTCCAGCAGACCGGCGAAGCTCTGGCGGCGCAGCAGCACCACCCGGTCCACGTAAGGGTTCTCTTCAAGCAGCGGCGCCCAGCGCGGTTCCACCAGCCAGGTAAGCAGCGAACCGGGATGACTCTGCTTGAGCCATGCCACCGCGGGCAAGGTGTGGATGATATCGCCCATGGCGCCGAGTCGCACCACGAGGATGCGGCGGCTAGCTGGTTTGCCGGCGGTGAACATGCTCCATCAACTGCCGTTTGCGGACCGCTTGGGCCTCTTCCAGGCGCACCAATTGCGCTGGTTCGAGCGAGGCGAGTAGCATGTCTGTGGCGGCACTAGCGGCGGCATCATCGGCAGTCACCACGTAGTCTACCATGCGTAGCGCGGCCACCAATTCGGCGCGAGCGCGCTGCGGCAGCAACTCTCCAGGGAGCGGCAGAACCACCACCAGCAGCGGCCGATTGGGGTGGCCGGCGCGAATTCCCCCCAGTTCGCGAGCGTCCTCGGCAAGTACCACGTCGAAGGCGCCGGTGACCACGGTGCAGGCGCGCGGCGCCGCCTCAGCCTTCAGAATCTTGCTTCGTGTGTCCATTGGGTTTCCGTGCAGCTCAGCAGCAGTGACGCTGCCGCGGTGACGTGTGCCGCCGATACCCGCGTCATACAACGGTGATCGATGGGGCATTCCCGCAACAGGCACGGGCTGCACTCGGCATGCTCGCGGACCACGCGCGCCAGCGGGCCGGTGGGGCCGGTGGTGGTGTCGTCGGTGGCTCCGAATACGGCCACTGTCGGAACTCCCAGCGCGGAACTGACATGCATCGCGCCGGAATCGTTGGTCAGAAAGAGGCGGCAGGCCGCGGCCAGATCGATGAACTCACTGAGGCTGGTCTCGCCGGCAAGGTTCCTGGTTTCGATTCCCGCACGGCGCAACGACTCCGCCACGGTCTCGCACAGCGGGCGCTCCGCCGCCGAACCGAACACCAGCACCGATGCCTGCAAGGCGCCGGCAAGCTGCCGTCCGCTTTCCGCGAATCGCTCCGGCAGCCAGCGCTTGGCGTCGCCGTAAGCCGCGCCCGGGCTGATGCCGATCACCGGCCCCGCCACGTGCAGCGAACTGAGGTGCGCGGCGCCCGCCTCGCGCGCTGCCCCGATGCCGTCCAGGCGAATCGCGCCGCTCTCCGGCAAGCGCTCGATCAGGCCCGCCCGACGCAGCAGTTCCAGATAGTAGAAGCGCTCGTGGCGCGGGATATCGCCGGGTTCGGGCACGGGTATGGCGCGGGTCAGGAGCATGCCCCGCCCGTCGCGGCGGTAACCGATGCGTTCAGGGATACCGGCCAGCCACACCGTCAACGCGGCGTCGAAGGCGTTCTGCAGCAGGATAGCGCCGTCGAACCCTAGCGCGCGCAGGCCAGCGGCGAGCTCTCGGCGGGCGCGCAGTCCCTTGAGCGCGGGGCAGGGAATCACCTGGTCGATTGTCCTTTCGCGCGCGTAGAGACCGGCCACCGACGGGCGCGCCAGCACGGCCAGGTGCGCGTGCGGGAAGATCTGGCGGATGGCGCGGATAGCGGGCAGCGACATCACCGCGTCGCCCAACCAGTTGGTGGCGCGCACCAACACCTTCGACATGGAGGACGGGTTGAAGGTCACGAACTCTCAGAATAGCAAGCGCGTTTCCGAAGTTCAGGCACATACCGGCAAATCGCTGCCCGAGAACGCTAGAAAAATACAAATGGCCGCCGATGAACGCGGCCAATAAATTATTCTTTCACCGCTTCTGACGGTGCGCCAGCGCTAGCGCTTGGCGCTGGGGATCTCGTCGGGGATCTCGCCGCCGAACCTGATGCTGGAGTCTACGGAGTAGATCTGTACCCCCTCCTTTGCCGGCCGCAGCATCTGGAGCACAATCGAGTCGCCCCGCGTCTGCAGGGAGAAGTAGAAGTTGCCCTGACGCTCCACCGGGAACTCTTTCGTGCCAAACGGAGGAATCTGAACGTCAAAAGCCGCGGAACACAACGGCTTCAACTCGCGGCTGGTTGGGGTTTCGCCCGGGACGGAGAAGAGAGTCCCCGCCGAGTAACAGAGCGACGCCCGCACGGCGCCGGGAGATACGTTAATCAAGGAGATAACCGCGCCGCGCAACTCCGTGACTTCACCCGCGAACCACGGGTTCCGCGTAGGATACGCGACCTCGCGCGCTGCCGTGCGCAGTTGGTTGCCCTGGCGGCATTCCGTGGTCCCGCTGACCGCCACCAACGGCGCCGATCGCGCGACCGTGCGCTCCCGCACCTGGATCCACGCTCCACTTTCCTCCTCCTGTATCTGCAACTGGTAACTGCCCTGTGCTCCCGGAGCCAAATGGATCACTCGTCCCGCGTGCCCGGCCAGCGGCACCAGAGCGCCGCTAGAGCGATGCGCTTCCAATTCCATGTCCACCGGTGTGTCCGCCAGGTTCTGCAACACCACGGTGGACGAACAGGACGGTCCGTAGGCCAGCGACGGCAAGACGCTTTCCACCGGCGCGGCCAGGCCGGCCAAGGCGCAAGCCAGCGCCGCCAGTGTCAGTCGGCGAGCCCTACTCCACCGTAAACGTTTGTTTCGTCTCGTAAGTCTGCTTTCCCACCGCATCGGTAATGGTCACCGCAATCGTATAGTCGCCAGGCTTGGTATTGGCCAGCAGCGTAATCCCCATCGAAGCCGCCACGTAGCGCTTAGGGTAGAAATTGTCGCTTTGCTCCATTGCCGGCTCGGGCTGTGTCCATAGCACTTTCCCGCTGGGAGAAAGCACGCAGGTGAGGTAGCTCACGTCGATGCGATTCTTCTCCCCATATTTAAACCCGATGATGTCGAACTTCGCCCACACCGCATCGCCGCCCCGATAGATGGCTTTCTGTATCGGTTGCGTGTCCTCTTCCCCACGGAAGAATTGAACATTCCGCACCACCAGGGTATCGCTGGGTTCCACGGATTTACTGCGCACTTTAAACGGCACACCGAGTTCGGCCTTCGTGTTGGTCACCAAGTCCTCAATCTTGACAAGCACCTTGTAAGTGCCGGCGCCCACCAACGGAGGAATCTGGATCTCGGTGGCGATCTTCGGCATCCACTCCTTATCCTGCGGCGCCACGTCGGTCACCATTTCGTTCTTATAGATCTCGGTCAACGGCACGCCCTTGGGGTCGAATGCCTGCACCGAGTAAGCCACGTGGACCTTTTCTTCCGCCGTCTTGGCGTAGCCGGAGATGCGGCAACTGAAGAACAGCGTCTCTCCCGCCACATGTTCGAAGCCAGCCGGCGCGGCGACGCCCCCATCGCTTTGCGCGACGATTGGCCGGACCACTTCCAGCCCGGGAGCGGCGCACCACACCGTGCAGCACATTGCGCCACACAGCAAAAGCAGCGGAATTGGTCGCATAGCGAACCTCTGTTTACGATTCTACGCTTCCAGCACGTCGCGCAGATAGCGTCCGGTATAGCCTTCGGTGACCGCGGCGATGGTTTCGGGCGTGCCCACAGCCACCACATGGCCTCCGCCTCCGCCACCCTCGGGGCCGAGATCGATCAACCAATCGGCCGCCTTGATGACGTCCAGATTGTGCTCGATCACAATCAGGCTGCCGCCCTTCTCGATCAGTTTCTGGAACGTGCCCAGCAGCTTGGCGATGTCGTCGAAGTGCAGGCCCGTGGTGGGCTCGTCGCAAATGAAGAGCGTGCCGGCGTTGCTCGCGGTGGCCAGGTGCGACGCCAGTTTGACGCGCTGCGCCTCGCCGCCGGAGAGCGTGGTGGCGGATTGCCCCAGCCGCAGGTACCCCAGCCCGACATCGTCCAGCACCCTCAAGCGCTGTACCAGGCGGGGCGCCGCATGGAAGAAATCCATGGCCTCGCGCACCGTGAGTTGCAGCACCTCGTGGATATTGCGATTGTTGTAGCGGATCTCCAGGATGCCGCTCTTGTAGCGCGTGCCCTTGCACTCTTCGCAGATCAGTTCCACGTCGGCCAGAAACTGCATCTCCACCGTGACCGTGCCATCGCCCTGGCACACTTCGCAGCGGCCCCCGGGAATATTGAACGAGAAGTGGCCCGCCGTGTAGCCGCGTTTCTCAGATTCCCGCGTGGCGGCAAAGAGGGCGCGAATCAGGTCGAACGCCTTGATATAGGTGACCGGGTTAGAGCGCGGCGTGCGCCCGATCGGCGATTGATCGATCATCACCGTGTCCGTGATCCGCTCCGCTCCCTCCACCTTGCGGCACATCAACCTCGAGCCTGGCGCGTCGCCCATGTCCGCGTCCGCAGCCGCGGCCGGCTTGTCTTCCGCGGCGTCGCGGGCCTTGTGGAGCGCTTCCAGCGAGCGGAAAATCACGTCGTGGACCAGGGTCGATTTGCCCGACCCGGAGACGCCGGTCACCACCACCATCATGCCCAGCGGAATTTCAATATCGATGTTCTTGAGGTTATGCTCGCGCGCTCCGGAAAAGCGCATCACCCGGAGTGGATCGATGGTGCGGCGCGTGCGCGGCGCGGAGACCTTGAGTTCGCGGCGCAGGTAACGCGAGGTGAGCGAGTTGTTTCCCTCGGCCATCAGTTCGGGCAGCGTGCCTTCAAAAACGATGTGCCCGCCGTGCTCGCCCGCGCCGGGACCCAGGTCCACGATGTGGTCGGCGGCGCGCATCACGTCGGGGTCGTGCTCCACCACCACGATGGTGTTGCCCAGGCCGCGCAGTTCCTCCAGAATGTGGATCAGGCGCCCCGTGTCCCGGCTATGCAGCCCGATGGAAGGCTCGTCCAGCACGTAGCAGGCGCCCACCAAGCGCGAGCCCAGCGAGGTCGCCAGTTGGATGCGCTGCGCCTCGCCGCCCGACAGCGTTTTGGCCAGGCGATCCAGCGTGAGATACTCCAGCCCCACATCGTTCAGGAACTTGAGGCGCTGGCGGATCTCCACCAGAATCTTCTCGGCAATCGCGGTCTCTTCCGGGCTGAGGTTCAGGTCCAGGAAAAACTCCTGCGCCTCGGCGATATTCATGCGCACGATATCGGCCAGGTTCCTGCCGTTGACGCGCACGTAGAGCGCTTCCTTGCGTAAACGAGCGCCCTTGCACTCCGGGCAGAGCGCGTAGCCGCGGTACCGGCTCAGGAAAATGCGCACGTGCATCTTGTACTTCTTGCTCTCCAGGTGGTCGAAGAAGCGGCCGATGAATTCATCGAGCGTTTCGCGTTCCGCGGCGGTGAACTCGGCCACGGGCACGTTGATACGGACCGTAGTGCGATGCTTCTTGAAATTGCCCAGCCAAGAGCGGTACTTCGGCTTGGTCCACGGGTCGACGGCGCCTTCCTCCAGGGAGAGCGAGGCATCGGGGATCACGCGGTTCATATCGAAATCGATGGTATTGCCGAAGCCCTGGCAGCGCGGGCATGCGCCCACTGGCGAGTTGAAGCTGAACAGGATCGGCTCCGGCGCACTGAACTCCATGCCGCAGGTCTTGCACTGAAAGCGTTCGTTGAAACGCAGCGGCGCGGCGCCGGACGCGCTTTCGAAAATCACTTCGCCGGCCTCCCGGTAGCAGATTTCGATGGTATCGACCAGACGCTGGTGCAGTTCCGGCCCGATCGCCAGGCGGTCCACCAGCATGAACACGGGCTTGGTGAAGTCGATATCCAGCAGCGATTCCGGAGTCGAAAATTCGAACAGGCGCCCGCCCTGGAACAGCCGGTTGAAGCCCTTCTTGCGCAGTTCAAAGAGGTGGTCTCGCAGGGCGTCGCTGGTGGGGTGCTGGCCGCAGGGGAATAGGGCGTACCAGCGCGAACCCTCCGGCTGCACGAGAAGGCGCGCCGCCACTTCATCCACCGTATCTTTCCGCACACGGGTGCCGCAGGTGGGGCAGAACGTCTGGCCCACGCGGGCGTACAGCAGGCGCAGGAAGTCGAAACACTCGGTGGATGTCGCCACCGTGGAGCGTGGATTGCGCGTGGTATTCTTCTGCCGGATGGCGATGGCGGGCGCGATGCCGTCGATGTCATCCACGTCGGGCTTTTCC
>JANYAH010000262.1 GCA_025361425.1 Candidatus Solibacter sp.
TCGTTCGGCTGTTCGTGAAGGGCGCGACAGAGAAAGCGAAGGACAAGATCAAGGCGCTCTACGGAGTCGATATTTCCGACAAGGGCGTGTTGAAGCAGATCGTGGACATGACCAAATCCGGGTTCGGCGGGAACATAGACATGGCGATCCGGTCGCCCCAGATCCGCGACTTGATCCAGTTGTACGCCATGACCACCGGCCAGAAAACGACTGGAATGCCCGGTACGGTGACGCCCCTCTCACTGGTAGAGACGGGCGGTTCGCTGTTCCAGTCACCGCAGTACAACAACGGCACACCGCTCCCGGCGCTCGGAGGGCTGCCTGGGCTCGACCAGATCGGCGCCAGCACACCGTCCGGTGGTGGGTTAGTGATTCAACTTGACGGGCCCGCCACGACCGCGCTGCTGCAGGGCCAGGCGGTACAGGCTATCACCAACAACCCGCGCCTGGTGCAGAGTGCGTCAATGGCCGCGACAAGATCGAACGCGAACCGGCGCGAGCTCACGAGCCTTCAGCTGAGCCCCGGAACGTTGACCTCGTAGAACCATGCCGGGAAACGTCCAGAACGCAGTGCCGGCCACGGTGCTGCCGCAATCGCTGTGCAAGTCGTTCGTCCACGAGCGGGATTACCCGCTGATCGAGAACGAGTACAAGAACGGGGAGTCGCAACGGTCGGTGCTGGCGACCAATAGCAGGCGGCGGTGGCGATTGGGGAAACGTCTGACGCCCGCCCCGCTCCAGGCGCTGCGCAACTTTTTCGACGCGCGGAATGGCTCAACCGAACCGTTCTACTTTTACGATGGGTACGACACAAATCCAAAGTTCTCATACGATCCTACCGGCGTGGTGACCGTTGGCCGGTACACCGTGCGGTTCAACGGCGACTGGCAGCAGTCTTCCGGACTGGGAAGGTCCGACGTTCAGATCGAACTTCTCGAACTGGCATAACTCATGTCCGACCAAATCGGCCTCATCAACATACCGGAGATCGCCGTCGCCGGGACGTTCCCCATCGTTGCGGACTACCCCTTCGGGCGGTCGAGCCACCCGGACGTGGTGATCCACCAGTTCGGGAGCGGCAACGCCAAGATCGAGCAGCGCTTCCTCCTGGGAGCGGGCGCAAAACGCTTCACCGTGCGGCGCGCCTTCCTCCGCGACACCGACCGGCGCGCTCTCCGCGACTTCTGGGAGTCGAAGTACGGTCCCTACGGCGCGTTCACTTACAACGCGCCCAACGACGATGGCAACGGTACCACTGCCTTCACCTGCCGGTTCGCCAACGAACCGCTGTCCTGGGAGATGCTCGCGGACCACGCCTGCAGCCTCGGCGTCACCCTGGTCGAGATACCGGCTTCAAACCCCACCTATCCGCTCTCCTCGACGGTGACCCGGTTCCCGCCGCAAGCCCTGAAGGACGCTCTGCTGTCGCAGGTACAGCAGATGATTCCGCTCATCAAGATCCAGCCTCTCCAGAGCGGCTACCCGGCCATCTATCTCTCCGACCGGCGCTGCACCATCGGGGCGCAGTTGTACCTGCCGCGTTTGGTGGATTTCAGCGGCATTTCGCAGGGCATGGGGAACGAGGCCGACGACGCCACGTTCACCTTCGGCAACGCCGACCGCGTGATGCGCGATCTGGCGAACGACGTGGACCTGTTCCGCGCGACCATTGAGTTCTCCCTCTATCACGTGGGCCAGCAGATCAAGCTCGATTTATGGAAGGGCGACATCATCAACTGGCAGCTCGATTCCGGCGCGGAATTCAAGGTCACCGCCGCGGACGGCCTGTACGAACTGAATCTTCCCTACCCTACCCGGAAGGTGTCTCGCTCGTGCTGGAAGGCGTTCAATGTCGGTGCGTGCCCGTATTCGACGGCCGGGGCGCTCGACCTGGTCCACTTCCCGTCTGCGGACGCCAGCAAGTGCGACAAGGGATACGACACGGCCAACGGCTGCCTGGCGCACGGCATGAAGCGGTACTACGGCGCGGTAGTCGCGGAGCCGCAGGGCGTGACCATCAAGGACAACTCCACCGGCGTCTTCGGCTTCGGACGGTCGAGCATCACCAGCGTGTCGCTGGTTGCCGATTCCATTTACGACCAGGTCATCCCGGAGATCTACACCGACAGCGAAATGCCGGTGAACTGCAAGGTGGCGGCGGGCCGTGACGAGAGCGACTTCTACGAGGCGCTGGGGATCGTGGGAGAAGGCCCGCTCATCTCCTATACCGCCGCACACTACGAAGACCTGAACGGAAATCCAGT
>JANYAH010000298.1 GCA_025361425.1 Candidatus Solibacter sp.
GTGCGCGGATACGCAGGGCGGAGCCTTATGCCGCTCCTAGTCTGGCTCTACGAGAACGACCCTAAACCTTTGTCCGGGAACTGCCGATCACTTGCAGGAAGAAGATGACGCCTCAGGAAGAGATTGCGCCGCTCGGCGATGTGCCGATCGATATCGAAGTCGAACTCGATCGGCGCGGAATGACGATGCGCGAGGTGCTGCAGCTCGAAGAGGGCTGCGTGATCGGCACTTCGCGAAGTGCGGGCGAGAACATCGATATCTACATCCCCGGCGTGCTATGCGGCTCCGGTGAGATCGTGGTGATCGAAAACACGCTCGGCGTGCGCATCACCGACTTCCGGGACGACTTCTGACGGGCAAAACGGTGAATTCTCCGTTGGCCGGGAGGACTGCAATGGAAGCGATCCAACAAATGGCGGCGGTCGCAGTGGTGTTGCTGCTGCTGGGTGCAACCTTGTGGGTGTTGCGCCGGCGAGGGTTCGCCGGTGTGGCACTGCGCAACAAATCCGCCGGGCGGCGAATCGAGTGTCTGGAACGGCTGCCGCTGGGGCCACAGCACACTCTGCACCTGGTGCGAGTGGGCGAGACCGAACTGCTGCTGGCACTCTCGCCCTCCGGCTGTTCGCTGGTGGAGAGCTTCGCGCACCGCACCGCGGAGGTGGAGCGGTGAGACTGCTGCGCATCCTGGGCGGTCTTGCCATCGCACTTCCCGCCATGGGGGCGGCGGGCGAACCGTTCTCTCTCCTGGGAATTTCGGCCGGGAAGAACGGAGCTTCGCTCAGCGTGCCGATGCAAATTGTCATCATGCTGACTTTGATGACGCTTCTGCCGGCGGCGGTGATGTCGATCACTCCGTTTCTGCGCATCGTGGTGGTACTGCACTTCCTGCGGCAGGCGCTCGGGACGCAATCCACGCCCTCCAATCAGGTGTTGCTGGGTCTCGCCTTGTTTCTGTCTCTGCTGATCATGCAGCCGGTGATCGCCGACATGTACCACCAGGGGTGGGAGCCGATGGACAGCGGGCAACTTACGCCCGGACAGGCCCTCGAGCAGGGAGCCAAACCGCTGCACAACTTTTTGGTGCGGTTCGCGCGGGAAAAGGACATCCGGCTGTTCATCGAGATCTCGCACGCCCCCCCGCCGCGCACGCCTGCCGATCTTGAGCTTAGGATTCTGATCCCGGCCTACATTCTTTCGGAACTCAAGACCGGGTTCCAGATCGGCGCTGTGCTGTTTCTGCCATTTCTGGTCATCGACCTGGTGATCGCCTCGGTGACGCTATCGATCGGCATGGTGCAACTGCCGCCCGTCATGATCTCCGCGCCGTTCAAGATTCTGCTCTTTGTGCTAGTGGACGGCTGGAACCTGGTGGTCGGCTCATTGATGAAAAGCTTCTACTTATGACACCGGAAACCGTGGTACAGATTCTCCGTCAGGCGCTAATGACCACTTTTTGGCTGGCGGCGCCCCTCCTCGCGATCGGCTTCATCGCGGGCCTCGCGATCAGTCTGGTGCAGATCGCCACCTCGATGCAGGACAACGCTTTCAGCACCATCCCGCGCCTGCTCGCGTTTCTCGCCGGGCTGCTTTTTCTGCTGCCCTGGATGCTGCAACGAACCATGGGCTACACCATTGCGCTATTCGGGGACCTCGGCCGGTATGCCCGATAATGTGACACTGTCGGCCGGCACCCTGTACGGGTTTCTGCTGGTGCTGGCGCGCGTCGGCGGAGCCCTGATTTTCGTGCCGCTGCCCGGAGTCAAGAGCGCTCCCGAGCCGGTGCGCGTTGCCCTGGCTCTGGGATTCACCCTGGCGCTTTACGGCCAGTGGCCGGTGGTAGGGACGGAGGGACTTACCGTGGCGGTACTGGCCGGGTGGGCACTCACCGAGGCGGCTGTGGGCATTGCGATTGGGGTTGCCGTAGCCATCGCCCTGGAAGCTTTCACGCTGGCGGCGCAGGTGCTCGGGTTGCAGGCTGGATATGCATACGCTTCCACGATTGACCCCAACACGGAAGCCGATTCCGGCATTCTCCTGGTGTTCGCGCAACTGATGTCCGGGATGCTGTTCTTCGCCCTGGGGCTGGACCGTGAAATTCTACGCCTCTTCGCGCAAAGCCTGGAAAAAGTCCCGGCGGGCGCATACGTTTTTAGCCGGGCCACCGCGGAACCGCTGATTCGGCTGGGCGCGACGCTGTTTTCGGTAGGGGTACGGTTGGCGCTGCCGGTGGTTGCGCTGCTGGTGATGGTGGATGTCGCGTTGGCGCTGCTGGGGCGGATCAACGCCCAGTTGCAACTGCTCACCCTGGCCTTTCCGGCCAAGATGCTGACCACCCTGATTCTGCTGAGTTGGATATCGGCGATGTTTCCGCGCATCCTGCACGAAATCAGCGGGCATGCATGGACGGCCGCGCACCGCATGTTGGGAATATGACGGGTCATGGCGGACAAGAGCGGGAAAACCGAACAACCGACCCAGCAGCGCCTCAAAAAGGCCCGGGAACAAGGCCAGTTTCCGGCCGCCAAGGAGTTCGTCGCGGCGCTGCAATTCATGGTCTTCCTGACGCTTCTAGGCGCGGGCGGCGTCGGCTGGTTTACGCAATTCCGGCAAATCACACGGTCGATGCTGCGCCTCGCCTTTGTGCCGGAATTGCGGCCGGAGGACCTGATCCACGTTGCCTGGCAGCTCTTCTGGCGGAACATCCTGCCGCTGGCGATGGCGGGCGCGGGGGTTTCGATCGCCACAGTGGCCTTCCGGCTGGCGACCACCCAATTTGGCATCAGCTTCAAAAAGCTCATGCCGGATGCGGCGCGTTTCAACCCAATTGCGCGGCTGCAAGACCTGCCCAAGCAGAATTTTCCAGCGCTCGGCCAGGCTTTGGTGCTGCTGCCCATGTTTGTGTGGGCGGTGTGGGTGGTGGCGCGCGACAACCTGGACACCTTTCTGCTGTTGCCCCTGCAAAGTGTGGAAAGTGGCTTCCGCCTGATCGGCAGTTCGCTGATGGAGCTGTTCTGGAAGGCCGCGGCCGTCTTTCTGGTCCTCGGTTGTGTGGATCTGGCTCGCCAGCTTCGCAAGCACAAATCGGAACTGCGCATGAGCAAGCAGGAAATCCGCGACGAGATGAAGGACGTGGAAGGCAATCCGCAAATGAAGGCGCGGATCCGCCGCGTGCAGCGCGACCGCGTACGGCGCCAGATGATGAAAGATGTGCCGACGGCGACCGCGGTGGTGGTCAACCCGACGCACTTCGCCGTGGCCATTCGCTACCACATGGACAGCATGGCGGCGCCGCTGGTGGTCGCCAAGGGCAAGAACTACCTGGCACTGCGCATCCGCCAGAAGGCGATCGAGCACCAGGTGCCGATCATCGAGAATCCGCCGCTAGCGCAGGCGCTGTACAAATCGGCCGAAGTCGGGCAGGAGATTCCACCGCAACTCTACCGCGCGGTGGCCGAAGTTCTAGCCTACATTTTCAAACTGATGAACCGAAGGATGCCGGGATAGCATGACGCCATCGAAAGCCATTGCCGCGCCGGGGACCACCAGCAGCCTGCCGAAATGGATGCTGAACCTTCCCATGGATACGCTGGGCGAACTGGTGGTGCCGCTGGCGATGCTCGCCATCGTGATCGCGCTGATCACGCCGCTGCCCGGGTTTATTCTCGACTTCCTGATCGTGATCGACATTCTGGTGTCGGTGATCGTACTGATGGTGTCCCTGTACCTGGTACGACCCGTGGAATTTACTTCGTTCCCCACCACCTTGTTGCTGCTGACGTTGTTCCGCCTGGCGCTGAACATCTCCAGTTCGCGCTTGATTCTGATCAACGGCAATACCGGGACATTGGCCGCCGGAGAGGTGATCGGCGCGTTCGGGAGTTTCGTGGTGGGCGGCAATTACGTGATTGGCGCCGTGATTTTCCTGGTATTGATTGCGATTCAATACGTGGTGATCAATCACGGTGCGGTGCGTATTAGCGAAGTTACGGCGCGCTTCACCCTGGACGCCCTGCCGGGCAAGCAGATGGCGATCGACAGCGATCTGAACGCGGGGCTGATTGACGAGGTCGAAGCCAAGCGGCGGCGCAAGGCGCTGGCCACCGAGGCTGAATTCTACGGCGCAATGGACGGCGCATCGCGCTTCACCCAGCGCGATGCCGTGGCCAGCATTCTAATCACGGCGATCAACATTATTGCCGGCTTCCTGATCGGGGTGCTGCAACACGGGATGGATCTTCGCAAGGCGATTGAGACATACACGGTGCTCACCATCGGCGATGGCCTGGTGACGGTTATCCCGGCGCTGATGATTTCCATTTCGGGAGCCCTGATCGTAACCCGGGCCAGCAGCGAAGCGCGGCTGGGTGCCGAGTTCCACAAGCAGATCCTGGGAAACTCGCAGCCCATCATGCTGGCGGGCGGAGTGCTGGTGGCGCTGGCCGCGCTTCCCGGCATGCCGAAACTACCCTTCCTGCTGCTGGGTATCGGAGCCGGTACGGCAGGCTGGAAGATGCGCAAGAAGGAGGTGGCGCTGGCCGCCGCGCCGCCTGAAGAGGCCGGGAGACCCGCGAGCGCCAAGGACAATGTGGAATCGCTATTGCGCGTCGAACCGCTGGCCATCGAAGTGGGGTTGGGGCTGATTGGCTTGGTGGAAGGCGCGCAGGATTCCCCGCTGCTACGCCGCATCTCCGCCATCCGGCGCCAATTGGCCGGCGACCTTGGGTACCTGTTGGCGCCGGTTCGCGTGACCGATAACCTCGCGCTGCGCAGCCGCGAATACGTGATTTCGTTGAAAGGCGTTGAGGTTTCGCGGTACGAACTGCCGCAGGGCTGCGAGCTGGCGATTCCTACCAGCGCCGCCAGCGCGCCCATCGACGGCCAGGCCACGAGAGACCCGGCGTTCGGGATGAACGCCTTGTGGATTCCAGCCGAGCGTGCCGAACGTGCCCGGCATGCGGGCTACACCGTGGTGGACAGCGTGAGCGTGCTCGGCACCCACCTTTCCGAGCTAATTCGCCGCTACGCCCACGAGCTGCTTTCGCGGCAGGACGCCAAGCGCCTGCTGGACCGGGTGGCTGTGGAACACCCCAAGGTCGTCGAGGATGTGGTTCCAAAGCTGCTGCCCCTCTCCACAGTGCAGCGCGTATTGCAGAACCTGTTGCGCGAGCGTGTGTCGATTCGCGACGCGGTCTCGATTCTGGAGGCCCTCGGCGAGGCTGGCGCTTCCACGCGCAATCCCGTGCTGCTGACCGAGTATGTGCGCCAGTCCATTCGCCGCGCCGTGGTCAAGCCGTATCTGAGCCGGGCGGGAGACCTGCCTGCGTGGTTCATCGATCCGGCGATCGAGCAGGCGGTGGAAGCCGCCGTCGAACACGGCGAACAGAACAGCCACATTTCTCTTCCTCCTCAACAAATTCGTGAAATTCTCAATCGCATTTCCGCGCGCATCCAGTCGCCGGAGACGCCGGTGGTGGCGATCACGTCCAGCGGCGCGCGCTATTTCCTGCGTCAACTCTGTGAGCCCACTCTGCCCAACCTCTATTTCCTGGCGCATAACGAAGTTCCGCCCGGGCTGCGCGTCCAATCGCTGGGCAATATTCAATAGCGCCTACTACAGAAAATCCGCAACTCCGCCGATAGATTCCACGTGTAGCGGCCGCTAGTGTGCGGCCGGAGAACCAGATGAAGATTAAATCCTACTATTCCCGCACCGTGGAGGACGCGATGGCTGCCGCGCGTCATGAGATGGGGCCGGACGCGATGCTGGTGAACAGCCGCAAGACGCCGCCGGAAGTTCGCCATCTCGGCGAGTACGAAGTTGTCTTTGGCAGCGCCGCTGCTGTGGCGCCGGCCGACGCCTCACTGAAACTTCCGGCCGAGCGGGGCGAGTCGATTCCAGTTTTCCCGGCGCCCGTGGGCGACCGGCTCGCCCTGGAGGTCGCGGAACTCAAGAAGGAGCTGGAAGGGATGCGGCGTACCATTACCCGCACGGCCTGCGCGCCGGCACAGTGGGTCGGCGTCTCGCAGGAAATATCCGATGCCTATGCCGCGCTCACCGCCGCAGAGGTGTCGGCGGACCTGGCCCGCGAGATCGTGCAGGCTGCCGGGAACCGCTTGAACGGCCACCGCCTTCCGCCCGGCCGAGCCACCCAAAAGACGGACGGCTCTACCTTCCAGCGGGCTCTCATGGAGGAAGCCTCCAGCCGCTTCACCGCCGATGCCACGCTCGGCCGTGGCCCGGCACAGCCGCGCATCGTCGCCCTGGTGGGGCCTCCCGGTTCGGGCAAGACGACTACGCTGGTCAAACTTGCGGTGAGCTACGGCCTGGCCGCCCGCCGCCCCGTCCTGCTGCTCTCCATCGATACGTATCGCGTCGCCGCCGCCGATCAGTTACGTTCTTACGCCGCCATCCTCGGCGTCGGTTTTCAGTTGCTGGAGACGGTCTCGTCGCTAGCTCAGGCGATCGAGGAAAACCGCGGGAAGGAACTGATCTTCATCGATACCCCGGGGTTGGCCTACGGCGACCTGGAAGATTCGGAAAGTCTGGCGCATTTTCTGGCCACGCGCGGCGATATCGACACCCACCTCGTGCTCCCGGCATCCATGAAGGCGGCCGACCTTTCGCGCATGGTGGATGCTTTCGAAATCTTACGGCCTCAGCATCTTCTGTTCACGAAACTCGATGAAACCGGGTCCTATGGGCCGATCTTCAGTGAAGCGGCACGCTCCGGCAAGCCGTTGTCCTTTTTCACCGCGGGCCAGCGCATTCCCGAAGATCTCGAAGCGGCCAGCCGCGAGCGCGTGCTGGATCTGGTGTTGCAAGAGGCCGGCGGCAGGGCGCGGTCGGCTGCATAGAAAGGTATCAAGTGATGGGTGGAATTGTATGTATGGCTACACGGTGTCTGCTGAAATGACGGACGATGAGCGCGAGCGTCTCATTCTGGAACACCTGCCCCAGGTGCGGCTGATCGCCCGGCGGATTCAAGAACGTCTGCCGGATAGCATCAGCCTGGACGACCTGGTTTCTACCGGTGTGCTCGGGCTGATCTCGGCGATCGACAATTTCGACTCCGCTCACAACGTCAAGTTGAAAACTTACGCCGAGTACAAGATCCGTGGAGCCATTCTGGACAGCTTGCGCGGCTTGGACTGGGCGCCGCGCCAGAAGCGCCGGAAGTCGAAACAGATCGAAGCCGCCATCGCCATCGCGGAGCAGCGCTTGCAGGGCGCGCCCTCCGAGGACGACATCGCAGCCCAGTTAGGCATCACCCTGGACGAGTATCACGGGTGGCTGGTGGAGATCCGCGGCCTAAATTTGGCCAGCCTGGAGTATGCCGGCGGCGATCAGGGTAAGGACCTGCTGCATTATCTGCCCGACACCAACGAGAGTCTTCCTTCCGTACTGCTGGAACGGGCGGAACTGGAGAGATTGCTGACGTCGAGCATCGCGCTCATTCCGGAAATCGAGAAAACCGTGCTCAGTCTCTACTACCACGAAGAATTGACGTTGCGCGAGATTGCCCAGGTGGTAAACCTGCATGAGTCGCGGATCTCGCAGTTGAAGTCGCAGGCCATCGTGCGGCTGCGCAGCCAGTTGGCCGAACAATGGCCCTGCACGCGGGGGATGGTCGGGGCATGACCGAAGAGCACAATCAGGTGACTGAGCAAATCCGCGGCCTGCTCGATCACTGGACGGTGGGCCTGGCTGAAGTAGTGGCATCCATGGCCGACCAGAAGCCCGAGGTGCGCTGGGAGCCTACCGGCACGCCGCCGGCCGGGCCGGACCTGTTGTGGTGGGAGCTGCCTTTCCAGATCGTCCCGGGCGCGGCGGTCTGGGTGGCGACACCGCGAAGCACCTGGGAGTATGCCGGCACGCTGACCCTGAAAGCCGCTGGCCTCGAAACCGTCGAAACCAACGAGGCTCGAAACACCTGGTTGGAGATTCTGGGCCAATCGCTCTCCGCTCTGGCCCGTTCCATTGGCGGCTTGCTGGGTCGCGAAGTGGCGTGCGATGCCGGCGCGGAGCGTGCACCCGAGGCGAACCCGGAAACTGGGGCGTCGGTTTCGCTAAACTTTGGCGAAGTGCCGCAGGCCCCGCTTTGGATCGGCTTCAGTCCTAAGTTGGTTGCCCTCCTCTCGCATCCGGCAGGCGGCGACAGTGTCGAAGCGCATACCGCCCCGGCGGATGCCGAAGGCGACGCGGTCCGCGCCGGCCGCGGCGATATCCCGCCAACCATGGATCTGCTGCTGGATGTCGAGCTGCCCGTAAGTGTTTCATTCGGCAAGACGGAGATCCCGATGAAGGATGTCTTGAAGCTGACCACCGGCAGCATTGTGGAACTCAACCGGGGCGTCAACGAGCCGGTGGACGTGCTGGTGAATCATTGTCTCATCGCGCGTGGCGAAGTCGTCGTGGTGGAGGGCAACTACGGCGTACGTATCCAGCAGATCATCAGCCGGTCGGATCGGCTGCGGAGTGTACGATGAACGCGCTGCTGCTTCCCCTGAGCATCCTGTGTGGACTGATACTCTGCGCTACCGCGATCAGCCTGTTCGCGGTCCACCGCGCCCATTGCCTGCTTGAGATGGGCGGACGCGCCGGCGATCGGCAATCGCAAGGAGACGCCGAGCTTCAGACACTCCGTGACAGTGTGGACGCGCTGGCCGCTCAAATCCACGACCTGCAGAATCACCCGTCCGTTGCGCCGCCGCCCGGACTCCCCAAGCCCGGACTCAACCTGAGCAAACGCTCCCACGCCCTGCGCATGCACCGGCGCGGCGAGGCCGCCGAGCAGATCGCCGCCGCCTTGGAACTGCCGCGGCAGGAAGTGGATCTTCTCTTGAAGGTGCATCGCATCGTACTCAGCAGCGTGTAGCCGCCGTCGTTGGTTTAGTGAAGTGAAACTTGCCCCGCTTCACTGCCTGCGCTCCAACCCACTGGCGGAAATCCGGATCAGGGGGTCGGATGCAGACCAAGGCGAGCGGCCCACCAGAATCGCGTCTCCCTCGGTCCGAATCTCCAGCGGGCCGTTGGCGGGAGACTCCGAGAGATCCAGCACCGCCGCCATGTGCGCCGGCAGGGGGCCTCGCACCGTTATGCAAAGCGCCGTGGCGGGCTCCCGGTTGCACAAGACGCGCGACCGCCAGGCGTCCACCACCTCGGCGGGGGCACTGAAGCTGAAGCGGGCGGCGTCTTCCGCCGAGTCCAGATGCCAGAACTGTTCCAGCGTGTGATCGCCGGATGGGCCGTCGACGGTATCCAACACGATGACCGTGGCGGGCTTCAGAAAGACCACGCACCGGCGATGGGTGAAGCCGGCATAGCCGCAGGTTGCGTCCAGGTAATCCCGTTCCGGCCCCGAGGTCCACCGGTGCACGGTGACAGAGGGCTTTTCGTTCCAACGAAACGGACCGCCGGGAACGGCCTGGTCTCGGCCATCGATGCGCACCGTGTTGTGGGCGGCCGATCCCCGGAACCAGTTGCGTTCGGCCGGGTCGGCCACATAGGTAAACGTACCGGGGTCGATCAGAATCTCGCGGTTGCCAACGCGCGCCGTAAGGCTGAGCACGTCGCAGTGGCTGTGGCCACCGGAGCCTTCACCGAGGGGTCCGGCTTTGATCACCAGGTGAACCTCGTCCGCAGCCATGACCGCGACACCGCCGTCGGAGAAGAACCGCGAGTCGCGCCGCGCGGGTGGCCCGGGGCAGATCGACAACGCCTCCGCTCCCAACCACCATGCAGCCTGCTCGGAGAGATGGTCGAAACCGCGGAGCCATTCGGGGCGGTTAAACAGCACGGCGCAGGTGGCCATGGTGGCGCGGCCAAACCCGGCGCGCTCACCATAGGGGTGGAACAGGCGGCCTCCATCATCGTCCCCGATCAGGGGTAGCGTGCCGGAGCCACCGAGCAGAGCATCCAGGTACTCGGCCATCGACACCAGGCGAGCATCATACGTCCCCGACGGTTTCGCCAGCAATCGGTACAGTAAAAACAAATCGAGCGCGTAGACGTGATAGTAGGCGGACTGCTCAAAGTGGCTACCATCGCCGCGGACTTGCCGCTCCATCTGCTGCTCCACGATGCGGCCGCCGGTCTTCGCCCAACGCGCCGCATGTGGAAATGCCGGGAACAGCACGCCCAGCGCGTGCAGCGCTACCGCTTCGCCCAGAAGGTGCGTGTTAGGCGAAAAGTACACCGAAAGGTTCAGCTCCAGAAAACGGCCATGACGCTCAAGCGCGGTCAGAAAGCGCGCGCGCAGCGTTTCGGGCATCTCGCTCGAGGCCATGTGCCACAGCCAAGCCCAGGAGAGAGCGCGGAAGGCCACCTCCAGCGCGCTGGCCCAGTTGATTCCGCGCAGGAATGGGTTGGCATCCAGCCAGCTTTCGATCTGCCGGAAGGCTTCGTCGAGGTACTCGCGGCGGCCGGTCAGAAGGAACGCCTGTGCCAGCAGTGTGAGATGTTGGTGACGGTTCAGCTCCCAGATGGCTTTGTGATCGCCGGCTCGCGAGAAATCCAAATAGGGCGACCGCCGAAAGTACGGCGTGCCGGTGGACACGTGATGCAGGTAGTCGCGCCGCCAGTCGATTGCGGGTCCGGTGGCGACCGTCAACCCAAAGATGGGGAAGCGGTGGCGCAGAATCTGGCCGGCGATGCGCTCCACCTCGGCGGCGTATCGCGTTTCGCGGAGGGCTGCGGCTACAACCGCGGGGTCCGGCAGCAGCGGCGACCGCGCATGGGGCGCCCCTGCACCTCCCGGTGGAAACAGGAACATCGCCAGGTTGCCCACTTCCTGGCGCAGGCGAAAGTAGATTTCTTCCCGACTACGCACGGCGGTACACGGGACGGGGACCAGAGGCTTCACACATTGCTTCCTCAATCGTACACCGCACCGCACCGCGTCGCCGCCCCGGTCACATCCCCCCGGATTTCGCGTATTCTTATAGGGCGCAGGCACTGCCGACGCATGACACGGAGAACCTCAAACATGGAATTCTACACTTGGGACGAGATGCCGAAAGAGGTCTTGAGCGACACCATCGCGCGCAAGATCATTTCAGGCGACAAGGCCATGGTGGCACAGGTCTTCCTCGCCAAGGGCGCCGTCGTGCCGGAACACCATCATGAGAGCGAGCAGATCACCTACATCCTCGAGGGCGCCCTCAAGTTCGAAATCGGCGGCCGGGAGATCGTCGTCGGAAAGGGGCAGGTGCTGCGCATTCCCTGCAACGTGCCGCACCGCGCCGTGGCGCTCGAAGACACGCTCGATCTTGACATCTTCAGCCCCATCCGCGAAGACTGGCTCAAGAAAGACGACGCTTATTTGCGGGGGTGACTCCATGGGCCTCGGATTGACGCAGCGCGCAGCCATGGTCGCCGCGTCCAGCCAGTGCCTCCGCCGAGCCACACACGGCGACGCCCCTTCACACCCCGCGCAGGCGCGCCGCGGCCGACTCCGCCGTAATATCGCGCTGGGGGGTCGCAAGCATTTCGTAACCCACCAGGAACTTGCGCACCGTAGCCGAGCGCAGCAACGGCGGGTAGAAATGTAGGTGCAGGTGATGCTCCTCATGCGCCGCGCCATCGGTGGGACGCTGATGGAAACCCATGGAGTAGGGGAAGGAGACGTCGAATAGACGGTCGTAACGCGCCGTAGTGCGCTTCAGGATATCCGCCAGCGCATCGCGCTCCCCGCCCGTGAGTTGCTCGATGGAGGAGAGATGGCGTTTGGCGATCACCATGGTCTCAAAGGGCCACACCGCCCAGAAGGGGACCACGGTCAGGAACGCCTCGTTCTCTTCCACCACGCGCTCCCCGCTCGTATGCTCCAGGCGCGCATACTCGCACAACAGGCACGTGCCTCGCTGTTCCCGCCACGCCAGCAGGGACTCCTGCTCTTTGGAGATTTCGTTGGGCAGCGCGTGGCTCGACCAGATCTGGCAATGCGGGTGCGGGTTGCTGGCGCCCATCATGGCGCCGCGGTTTTCGAAAATCTGCACGTAGTTGATCTCGGGCCGAGCGCCGAGTTCCTGGTACTGCTCCACCCAGGTGTCCACCACCTTGCGTAGGCCGGCGGCTTCCA
This sequence comes from Candidatus Solibacter sp., assembly GCA_025361425.1. Classification (GTDB taxonomy): domain Bacteria; phylum Acidobacteriota; class Terriglobia; order Bryobacterales; family Bryobacteraceae; genus Solibacter. The sequence goes on from JANYAH010000298.1 coordinate 12,081, forward strand.
TATTGGCGATGGTCAGGTTGTGCCGCGGCGAAAAACAGACCACGCGACACAGCCCCGGTTCGGATTCGCTCCGCAGCAGGCCGTCCTGGTCGAATCGGTCCAGCGGCGTGCCGGGTTTGAGCGCGGCGAAATCGTTATCGAAAACGAAAGTCGAGGAGTACGCCGGATTCCGCTCCCCGCCGGCGCGCGGGTTGCCGGGACACAGATAGCAGCCGGGATCGTATTCGGGCTGTACGGCGACCGCCGTTTCTTCCATCTGGCCCTGCCAGGGGCGCTCCGTGCGGTGCGGCGAAACCAGCACCCATTCGCGCGTCAGCGGATTGAACCGGCGGTGAGGATCCTTCATCCAGTCGAACATGAACCTCTATGGTAACCGCACGGCTCCAATGCAATGCTCGCCCCGGCGAGACTGCCTCGGTGGCGGGGCGGCGTGGCGGGCCGTTGCCGCCGCCCCGTGTGTCAGCCTTTGGTAGACTCGTAGTACTCCCTTGCCGTCTGAGTGGCTTGAGTTTTGAGCCGGGCAAAGCGTACCCTGGAGGGAGATCGCCTGTCTGATGTATACCTGGAGGAAGCCTGATGCCCGCGCGGATTGAAAGTCTCAGAATGGGAGACGTCTACCGGCGCGCTTACACGGCCGCCAACTACCGCCTGCGCACCTTCTCGGGCGGAAGGTGGGCGGACCACTGCCGGCCCACCGACATCGGTTTCCTGATGACCAATCTGTGCAATGCCAAGTGCGTGCATTGCGACATCTGGACGAACAAGGGCAAGGATGACACGCCGACGGTGGACCAGTACAAAGCCACCCTGAACGACCTGCGTTCCTGGCTGGGCCCGGTGCACGTGTTTTTTAGCGGCGGTGAGGCGTTGCTGCGCCCCTACACGCCGGAGGTTCTGGCCCACGCCTCGTCCATCGGACTGTTCGCGGAAATCCTGACTCACGGCTACTGGGACGATCAAAGCCGCATTGAGAAAATGGCGCTGGCCAATCCGGGCCGGATCACGGTCTCGCTGGACGGCATCGGAGAAGCCCACACCCTCATCCGTGGACGGGAGAATTTCTTCGAAAAAACCACGCGCACGCTGGAAACCCTGAAACGCATGCGCGCCGGGAAATCGCTCAGCTACGTGATTCGGCTCAAGACCGTGGTGATGCGGCAGAATCTCCACGACGTGGCCAACGTGGCGCAATACGCGGCGCAGAATGGCATGGAAGTCTTCTACCAGGCCGTAGAGCAGAACTACAATACGCCGGAGGATACGCGCTGGTTCGAGCACAGCGAAAACTGGCCGAAAGACGCCTCGCAAGCGGTATCCGCGGTGCGTGGCCTGATCGCTCTTAAGAAGCAGGGCCTGCCCATTCGCAACAGCTTTCAGCAACTGGAAACCATGGTCCCCTATTTCCTCAATCCGGACGCCATGCGGGTATCGGTCCAGCAGCACACGGCGCACCTGAAGCATAACGTCTGTTCGGCGCTCACCACGATTCAGGTGATGCCGAATGGCGATGTGCTGGCCTGCTATGGTATGCCCTCCGTGGGGAATATTCGAACCACGCCGATTCGCCAGATCTGGAGCAACCGGCCGCAATGGTGGAAAGGCGGGTGCTGCCTCGAAAGCCGCTTGACCCCCGCCGAGGCGGAAACGCGCGGCCTGGTCATGATCGGGCCAACCGGCAGCCAGCCAGTGGACCCTTCATAATCCGCTCGGCGAGGTCTCATATTCCGGGGAGGTCGCTACCTTCCGATCGCGCCTCCAGTTAGTGCCGCGACCGTATAGAAGCGAATCGGTTGGCATGCGAAAGCGCCGGCCCCACCAAAGCGCAAGCCCTCGCGCGCCAACTTGTGACAGACGCTTGCGCCTGTCACCACGGCGACCCCAGCGATTCTCGCCACCCTCACCGCCCGCTATTGGCCAGATACGGTGGAATCAGGTAATCGTAGTACTGCCGCGGATCGCCCTGCTTCCCGTCTGCCGCGGCCCGCGCCACGTTGAACGCTTCGCGCGCCGTCACGTAGTGCAGTACGTAGTGCGCGCCGTCGTTGTAAGCCTTTTCCATGTAAGTCAGCGCCTGGTCCAGTTCGGGCCCCAGAATTTCGTCCGCGTCTTCTTTGCTGCCTGCGCCGTGCGTGTGGGTCTTGATGAAGCGCCACTCGGGACGCCCTTCCACGTGGATGTTGGCCCGCATCCAGGCGTCCACGCGGCGCGGCGTGACCGGCACGGCCGCGTGAATCTCCGCATTTTCCACTTCCAGGAACAGTTTGGCGAGCCGCGGACTAGGCACCAGCAGCAGCGGGCCCTGGAAGATTAGCAGATCGCCCACGGGCTTGACGCCGGCCCGCAGGGCCACCCCGCGAGCGTAAGATTTCGCGCGGTCATCATCCGTGGCTTCGAAGATATTGTTGACCGAAGATGGCTGCGACTCTTCGAAAACGCTCGAAAAAGTGTAGTCGGCGAAACAGCCCAACTCGCGCAGCATGGCCAGTTCGCGATTGTTTCCGCAGAAGGCGTTTCCTCGGCTGTTATCCAGACTCCAGTTACCGTGGACGAACCCGAAATGGGTCGCCCCGCCGGCGGACTTCAGGAAGCCGAAAGTTTGAAACCAGGCGATGGCCCGCTGGAATCGCTCGCGCGCGGATTGCGGCGTATCGTTGAAGTGGTGCAGGTGCAGTTCGGTTTCGCCGTACCCCGCCGCCACCAGTTTTTGCAGGGCCGTCATGTTGCGGTCAATTTGCTGCTCTCCGGGATAGAACCAGGTGTGCTGCCACGGGCGCCCGGCACTGTCGCGATGGCGGCTGGCGATCTTGGGATAGTCGTTGACCCAGCGGTCCATCATGGCCGTGTTCTGTCCCGGCTCGAAGTGGTCCGTCAAGAAGAAAAAGACGTGGACCGGCGCCCCAATCGCTTTCTCCTGGTTGACTAGCCAGCTCACGTATCCCGGCAACCAGACGTAGTATTTCCGAGTCACAATGCGATATGCCCAAGCACCCAAATACAGCACCAGGCAGAGCAGGATGAATCGGCGGAAGAGTCGCACAATACTTCATTTGACCATACCCAATCCATTCCAGACCTCAACTCGCAATCGGGTGCATGGCATACTAAGGGCGTGGATCCTGTTACCGGTATGGCGAATCCCCAGCAAATTGCCGTTCTGGGCCTTGGGTATGTAGGGTGTGTCACCGCCGCATGCCTGGCGCACGTTGGTCATCGCGTGGTCGGCGTGGACCGTGACCAGTTCAAGGTGGATACCGTCCGTGCCGGGCGCGCGCCGTTCTTCGAACCCGGGTTGGAAGAGTTGGTCCGCGAGGGCGTGACAACGGGGCGTCTCACCGCTTCCGTCTCCCTCCGCGAAGCGCTTGCCGGTGCCGATGTCGCCCTGATCTGCGTCGGTACGCCGTCGGAGAAGAACGGCAACCTGGGGCTGGATCAGTTGCGGCGCGTTTCCCAGGAGATCGCCGAATCGCTGCCCGGGCGCAACAAACCCCTCGTGGTGGCAGTGCGCAGTACCGTGTATCCGGGAACCTGCGAAGACGTGGTGTTGCCGGAGATGGGTGGTTCGCCGCTGGTATCCGTAGTCTCCAACCCGGAGTTTCTGCGCGAGGGTGCGGCGGTTCGGGACTTCATGGAGCCCTCGCTATTGGTCATCGGCGGGGCTTCCCCGGCGGCGGTGCAACAGGTGGCTTCGATTTACGCCGGCCTGCCGGTGGAGCCCTCGATTGTGGCGCTGCGCACGGCGGAGATGATCAAATACGCCTGCAATGCGTTCCATGCCGTGAAGATTTCCTTCGCCAATGAGATTGGTGCGCTGGCGGGCGAATTGGGCATTGATGGCGCGGAGGTGATGGACACCCTGTGCCGCGACCACGCCTTAAATATCTCGCGCGCCTACCTCAAGCCCGGCTTCGCATTCGGCGGCTCCTGCCTGCCGAAAGATCTACGCGCGCTGGTCTACCGCGCCTCCCGCCTGGATCTGAATTTGCCGCTACTTGAATCCGTGCTGCCCTCTAATAACGCCCAACTGGACCGCGCCATCGCCCTGGCGCTGGATCTGCCGTCCGAGCGGATCGGCGTGTTCGGCCTCGCGTTCAAGGAGAACACCGACGACTTGCGCGAGAGCCCGGTTGTCTTGCTGCTGGAGACCCTGATTGGCAAAGGCCGCAAGGTGCGGGTGCATGATCCGCACATCCAGCTCGGCGAGATCTATGGCAGCAATCAGCGGTACATCATGAACGCCATTCCGCACATCGGCAACTTGCTCGACGACCAGTTGGATAGAATGCTGGATTGGGCCGATCACGTGCTAGTGGCGCAAAAGCCGTCGCCGCAAATTCAAGAGCGCCTGGAATCCGCCGGCAAGCCCCTTATCGACCTGGTAGGCGCGCTGACTCGGCGGACCGCACAGCCCGCGATTATCGCCTGATATGAAACCCGCTGGGCGGATGGTGTCGGTATTCGGAATTCGGCCGTCCCGCATCGGCGGTACCGAACTCTTTGCCCGGGAACTTTCCTTACGCCTGGCGGCGCGCAACTGGGAAAGCGTACTCTGCTTCGATTGCCCGCCCGAAGGCGCCGTGCGCCAATTCCTGGAGGCGCCCAACACTACCTTCGATGTGCTGCACGACGCGTGGAAATTCGCCGCGCAACCGGCGAAAGACTTCGCGGCCATCCTCAAGCGGCATCCGGCCGACCTGCTGCATCTGCATTACACAGGATTCCTGAGCCCTTACCCCTGGGTCGCGCGCTGGCGCGGCGTCAAAAAGGTCTTCTTTACAGATCACAGTTCGCATCCGGAAGGCTACGTTGCCGTGCGCCGGCCCGCTTGGAAGCGCCTGTTGGCGCGCGCGCTCAATCTGCCGCTGAATTGCGTGGTCTCCATCAGCGACTACAACCAACGCTGCCTGCTGGGCCGGGACCTGATCGACGCATCCCGCGTGAGACGGATCTACAACGGCGTCGATCTCAGGACGCCTCACGGGGACGGACGAGAGTTCCGGCAGCGGCATGGCATCCCAGCGGATGCGCTGGTGGTGGCACAAGTGAGCTGGATGATTCCGGAAAAGGGAATTGCCGACCTGATCGAGGCGGCGCGGATTGTGCTGGATGATGTCCCTAAGGCGCACTTCCTGCTGGCGGGGGAAGGCAGGCATCGCCAGCAATACATGCAGACGGCCCGTGAATTGGGTCTGGAAACCAGCTTCACCTGGACCGGGCAGGTGCACAATCCGGTTGCCGAGGGCTTGTATACCGCCGCCGACGTGGTTTGCCAGGTCTCGCGCTGGGAAGAGGGTTTCGGCTGGGTGATCACGGAAGCGATGGCGGCGGAACGGCCGTTGGTGGCGACCCGCGTAGGCGGAATTCCAGAGATCGTCACGGACGGTGAGACAGGTTTTCTGGTGCCGCGGCGCGCCCCGGCGGAGATCGCGCAGCGCCTCGTGCAGTTGCTTCAGGATTCCGCTTTGCGCGCCCGGATGGGAGCAGCCGGCCGCCTCGCCGCCGAACGCAAGTTCGATCTGGCCGGAAATTTGGATTCGCTGATGCGTGCTTATGGCTTCGAGTAGCCCGCCCACCAACCACGCCCGCGCTGTGGCGCGCGCCCAACGGCTGGAGTATTTCACGATTACGTGGAACAGCCTGGAAGGGCTGATTGCCTTGCTCGCCGGATTCCTGGCCGGAAGCGTAGCGCTGGTGGGCTTTGGGTTCGACAGCCTGATTGAAGTCACCAGCGGCGCCGCGCTGCTCTGGCGGTTGCATCGCGGGGAGCGCGCCGAACGCGCGACTCTGCGCATAGTCGGCGGGTGTTTTGTGGCGCTGGCGCTGTATGTCGCTTACGATTCGACGCACGCTCTGTGGTTGCGCGAGGCTCCGCGCGGCAGCATTGCGGGTATCGCGCTGACGGCGATTTCGGTTGTGGTGATGCCGCTATTGGCGCGTGCCAAGCGGCAGGCGGCGGAAAGCCTGGGCAGCGGCGCGATGCGGGCGGACGCGCGCCAAACCGAATTCTGCATGTACCTCTCCGGCATTGTGTTGGGCGGACTGCTGCTCAATGCGCTCTTGGGGTGGTGGTGGGCGGACCCGCTTGCGGGCCTGGCGATGGTGCCCATC
>JANYAH010000319.1 GCA_025361425.1 Candidatus Solibacter sp.
TTCCCCACTGTTTTTCTCAATCCCGCTAATCTGATAGTCGGGCAGGCCCAACATGATCTCGTCGTTGGTCAAAGCATGTCTCCCAAGATTGTTTTACCAATCTGGGATCAGGGTCTGCCCCCGTTGTTGATCAAGAGCCCCTCCGCGCCGGTTTATCCTCTTAAAGGTGCGAAAGTCGGGCTAGGCAGGTGGTGGTTTTCGAAGGCGCGGTGGACGTGGTGACCCGCACCAATCCCAATCTGAAGTGGATCGAAGTGGATATCACTGTCGCCGGCGGTCTTGCAATCACGCTTGGCGGCGAGCGAATCATTGAAATGTCGCGGCGTCAATTTACGAAGCGCGGCGAGGGTTGGCAGGCGAAAGCGCCTGCCCCACGTATACTGCGTGGACTGGTGGAAAATCGCAGAACAATGCAGGATTTGAACACCCGCCCCACGCCTGGGTAACAACCTCGTCGGGCATCAACTCATGTACCAGCCTCCATTGATGTGCAGGGTCTGGCCGGTGATGTAGCCGTTGCGTGCCAGCATGAGGGCGGCATCGGCCACTTCGCTGCCCGCGCCGAAACGGCCGATGGGGATGCGGTCTGGCGTCGCGTTCGGGTTGGCCGTGACCATCTCGGTTTCGATTAACGCCGGTGAAATCGCATTCACCGTGATGCCCTCCCTGGCGAGGCGCGATGCGTAGAAGTGCGTCAGCCCGAGCATGCCCGCCTTGGATGCGGCGTAGTGCGCGCCCACCACGCCGCCGACGTGCGCGGCGACCGAGGAGAGGTTGACGATGCGCCCCCAGCGGCGCGCGCGCATGCCGGGCAGGACGGCCTGGGTTACCAGGAAGCAAGACTTCAGGTTGACCGTGAGCAGTTCGTCCCAATCCTGCTCGGTGATCTCTTCGATACTCTGCACGCGGGAGATGCCGGCGTTGTTCACCAGGATATCGATGTGGCCGAGTTCCATGCGGACGGCATCCACCAGGCGATCGACGCCGGCGCGGAGCGAGACGTCGGCCTGGATGGCGGTACAGCGGCGTCCTAAGCCGGTGATCTCAGATTCTGCGTCCTTCGCGTCGGCGGCGCGAGTCTTGTAATTGATGGCCACGTCGGCGCCGGCCCGGGCAAGTGCCACCGCGATGGCGCGCCCGATGCCGCGGCTGGAACCGGTGACCAGGGCGACTTTGCCTTGCAGATTGTCCATCCCTTTAGGGTAGCGCCGTCGTGCGGGATCTGGCCGGAGGGTGGCTGCGCGACATCGCAGACCGGGGGCGGATGTCTCCCGGTATCATGGTCGGCATGGAGAAGTTCCGAGAGTTGGTCCGCACGCCCTGGCGAAGCGCCGCCGTAGCGTTGCTTGGGGCGCTGCTGGTCACGACGGTTTACCGGGCAGCCACACAGGCCATCAGCCATGATGAGGCGGTGATGTTCGAGTGGTTCCAAGCGGGTCCGTGGTCGCAACTCTTCGGCTCAGAGTTCGGCAACCACCATCCGCTGACCGTGCTGTTCAGCCGGGTCTCGATCGGCATTTTCGGTCTCTCCGAATTCTCCCAGCGCTTACCCAGCCTGGTGGGCGCCGTAGTTTACTTCTATGCGTGTTTTCGGATTTGCGCGTTTCTGCTGGGGGAAGGCGCGCTGTTTTTCTTGGGCGTGGCTTTCCTGAGCCTCAATCCATTTCTGCTGGATTATCTCTGCCTCGCGCGCGGCTACAGCTTGGGGTTGGCGTTCTTTATGTACGCCATGTACCAGCTCATGCTCTATCTTTCGGCAACGCGCGGCGCGGAGAGCCCGAATCGACTATTGAACAAGGCGGGGATCGCGTTGGGGCTCTCGGTTGGCTGCAACGTGATCATGATCTTCCCGGCGGGCGCCTTGGGGCTGGCTTTCTTCGCCATCCCGATTACCGAATGGATGCTGGCCAAGCCGGCGCCGGTGGAAAGCGCGGGGGCAGTGGAGGAACGGCGCAAGAAGAAGGAACGCAAACGGAAGGCGCGTTCGGCCGCGGGCGTGGACGGCGCGCGAAGCGTGTGGCAGGCGACGATCCACCTGGCGGTTCCGGCGCTTGTGGTGGCGGGCATCATTGTGACGCTGCCGCGCAAACTGGTGTACCTGGAGGAGGGTTATCTGGGCCCGCCCTCGCTCTTCGCCATTCTGGAAGGCATCGTGCGGCCCTCGTTGCTGCACTCCGCGAGTGGACAATTGGGGCTGGCGGCGCTGGTTCCGCCAGATCTTCTGGTTCGCATGGTCACGTACTTTGTGACGCCGGTGGTGCTTCTAGGGCTGGTCATCTTGACCGTCGCGATGTTCTACCAGTGGGCGCGCGGGCGGAGCTTCGACGCGCTGCCAGAGACCGACCGCGTGTTGCTGCTGTTGGGCGTAACCATGCCGGCGGTGCTGCTGATGATTGTGGCGAGCCGTTACGTTTTCGGCAAGCCGTATCCGGAAATGCGCACGGTGCTCTACTGGATTCCGCTGTTCGGCCTGGCCTCTCTCGCCCTGGTGAAGAGGCTGCTGGCGGGACCGCGGGCGGAACGGATCGCGGCGGCGCCGGCCATTGCATTGATAGTTTTGTGCGTGGTGCAATTCGTGACGCAGTTCAATACGCGTTACTACGCCGAGTGGGCCTACTGCGCGGCGACGAAAGACATGATGCAAATCATCCGGGCGGAGCACGCCGCAAGACCGGATGCACGGGTGCGGGTGGGTGCCAGTTGGGAGTTTGAACCGGGGATCAACTTCTACCGGGCAATGTGGCACTTGGTGTGGATGGATCCGGTTTTCCGCGAGAGTCCGGATGCGGACTACGACTATTATTTGCTACTGCGCGACGATATTTCGCTGATCGAGCGGCGGCGCTTGAAGCCGCTGTTGAAGGACGCTCTTTCCAACTCGGCACTGGCCAAGGCTGGGGGTTAGTTGAGTGAAGCTAGGGTCTGCGGCAGCCACAAAACCGGCCGCACTACACTAGCGCGCTCTCCTGGACTTGGCCGGGCTGCTGGTGACTGCAAAATCCTCGGGTCGCCGGAGCAGCAGGAAAACCGCCAGCACGAGCGCCGGCCAGACGTGCATATAAAGGCGATCGAGCGTCGTGGCGAACAGCCACTCGAGATCGTCCTTGGTGGCGAGGAAGATGGCGAAGTAGCCGGCCAGGACGATGAGAATGGCAAGCAAGGGCGCTAGCGATGGTTGATTGCGGGGACGCAGGCGCAGCACCACACAAGTCACGGCGAGCAGGGCGAGCGGGGGGCCGGGGAAGATGTAGAGTTCCCACGCCTGCTTCAGAAATCCGCCGGCAACCTGAAACCATCGGCCGGCGTGAGCGAGTTTCTGCCCCAGGTTGACGGTCATCTGCCCGGCCAACGGGTCGGGCGGAGCTAACGCCATTTTGAACCATAGCACCAGCAATAACCCGGGCAGCGCGCCCAGGAGGAAGATGCCGGATTGCCGGGCGGCGGCACGCCATCCGGCGGAACGCCACGCGCTCACGAAGAGCGCCGCGGCCAGCGCAATTAGAAGCAGCGTGCCTTCGTTCTTAGTCCAGGCGGCAAAGCCGGCAAAGACACCAGCGAGCGACAGGCAGCGGGCCGGCCGCGCCGACTCACCGCTGAGCACGATCAGCGCGAGCGCGGCGAGAAAAAAGAACGCCAGCGGCAGGTCCGCGTACTGTGACGCGGCCTGATTCACGAAGGAAGGGTTGGCCAACAGGAGGACTCCGGCGAGCAGGCCGAGGCTCGCTCCGCGCGCCAGCGCGAGCGTGGAGACCAACAGGATCACGAGCGCCACCGCGAAGACGAACGCAGTGGCGATGGGCACGATGGGCGAGAGAGAGCCCGCATAGACCCATCCGCGCGCGATTACCGAAGAGAGCAGCAGCGGATACTCCATGTGAGTGCCCACGGGCAACCCGGTGACTGCGTATTTCCAGGTTTCGGTATGAATGAGAAAGCGGGCGCGCAAATTCCAGATTGCGAAAGCATCCCAACCGCCCTGCGGATTCAGATCGCTGGTGTTGGCGAAGCCGGCGACAAAGAGCGACAACATCGCCGCCAGACCGAGCGCCGCAAGCCAGTTCCAAGAGAAAGATGGCAACGCGTCCGGCGAACCGCCGGGAGGGGAAGCGGTGCGCCGACGCAGGACGAACGCACCGGCCGTGCACAGCGCCACCAACTCGCAGCCTACGATGACAGACAGGTTGGCGGCACCACCGGCCAGCAACAGGAAATAGAGACAGGAAGTAGAACCGAGGCCGAGCCCGATACCCAGACTGGCGTGAAGCGCGGGTGTCCAGGGCGAGCGGCCATTGTCATTGGGGAGCCAGAGGCGGACACCAAAGTACCCGAGCAATGCGGCGATGAGGAGGGCGGCGAAACCCATCATTGGGCCCGCCGGCGGAACAGGATGATCCCGTTGCCGAAATCCTTGACCAGTTCCAGGTGGTGCTCGCGGCCGGCGGCGGCGTAATCGAGCGAGTGCGAGAAGTTGCCGACCACCCACTCCTGGCTATCGGCGGAACGGGTGACAAGACGCGGCGCCAGCGCGTACATGATGCCGAAGTGGGCGGATTGACCGGGGACGGCGTCGAAGGGAAGATTCGACAGATAGCCGATGACGGCCTTGTCCGGAAGGTAGCGAGCGGCTTCGCGCAGGCGTTCGGGCTGCGCATGAATCATGTAAGGATCCTGGTAAGCGCGGGCGTAGGCATCGGCGGATCGATACGATTGGAAAGCGGTGAAGAGGGAGAGAAGGACAACGCCGCCGATGCCGGCGGTCAGCCAGAACGGGTACCGGACGGATTGCCTTGGCGATGGCATGGCGAAGGTTCAGAGTAGCGGAGGGAGCATGAGCGGGTCAAATTCCCGGTAAAGAGGGACGCAGTCTTGCGGGGCGGGGTTACGGACGGGGACAGGCGACAAGTTTTCACCGCCTCTCAGCGGAAACTTGTCGCCCGTCTCCGGGGTAGATTAGAGGCCTTTGGCGACTAAGAAGGCGCAGAGGTCGACGACGCGGCAGGAGTAGCCCCACTCGTTGTCATACCAGGCGACGACCTTCAACAGGTTGCCATCGAGCACTTTGGTCAACAGGGAATCGACGATGCTGCTGTTGGGGTTGCGCAGCATATCGGTGGAAACCACGGGATCTTCGGTGTAAGCCAGGATGCCCTTGAGTTCGCCTTCGGCGGCGGCTTTGAGGGCGGCGTTGACTTCTTCGGTGGTGGTGTGGGTCTTCAAGATGGCGACGAAATCGACGACGGAGACGTCCGGGGTGGGGACGCGCATGGAGTAGCCGTCCAATTTACCCTTAAGTTCGGGCATGACGATGCCGATGGCCTTGGCGGCGCCGGTGGTGGTGGGGATCATGTTGATGGCGGCGGCGCGGGCACGGCGCAGATCCGGGTGGGGGAAGTCGAGGACCTTCTGATCGTTGGTATAGCTATGGATGGTGGTCATCGAGCCCTTTTCCACGCCGAACTTCTGGTGCAGGACCTTGACGACGGGCGCGAGGCAATTGGTGGTGCAGGAGGCGTTGGAGATGATGTTGTGCTTGGCCGGGATGTAAGCGTCATTGTTGACGCCGAGGACGAGGGTGACGTCTTCGTTCTTGGCCGGGGCCGAGATAATGACCTTCTTGACGGAACCACGGAGGTGCTTGCAAGCGGTCTTGCCATCGGTGAAGTGGCCGGTGGATTCGATGACGATTTGGGCGCCGACGCTGGTCCAATCGAGTTCGGCGGGATCTTTGGTGGCGAAGACCTTGATGGTCTTGCCGCCGACGGTGATCGAGTTCGCGTCGTGGGTGACGGTTTCCGGCAAGGGGCCGAGCACGGAGTCATACTTGAGCAGGTGCGCAAGCGTTTTGGTGTCGGTCAGGTCATTGACCGCCACAAATTCGATGTCTTTGTTATGCAGACCTGCACGAACAACGTTCCGGCCGATCCGGCCGAAGCCATTAATACCTACTTTGACTGCCATTGTTTCTCCTGTTTGAAATGAGGGATCGGATGAACATTCAGGATATCAGGAGGCAGTATCGCAGGCAAGCCGCCAATTCAGAGTTTGGATTCCGAAATTGAGCGTAGGGAGCGCGCAGCCCAGGGGTTAGCCCGCCGCGCGGGGGACTACTTCACGCGCGCCAGCACGCGCAGCACGGCGGCGCGGACGCGCGCATCCTGGGGTGCTGCCGCCGCTTCGTTAGAGAAGGGCGCGAAGATCAGGCCGCGCGGATTGACGCCTTCGGGCAGTGCGGCATCTCCGCTGAGCGCCAGGATGGTGACCTGCTTGCCGAGCGCGATGGCCTGCACCGGGAAGGAGCGCACGGTCTCGCCGCGCTTCTGCAATCCGTGAGCGGGTTCCACCATCTGGAAGGCGGAACGGATGGCGCCGGTGACCGCGGCGCCATCGGCGCACCCCGCCGAGGCGAGCGCGCCGTCCGGGTTCAGGGTTCCCAAACACCGTTCGCCCGCAGCGACGGACAACACGCGATGGCCATAGCGGACCTCAGCCGGTTCCAGGGCATTGACGGCGGCAGTGATGGCCGTCACCAGATCCTCGGGCTGCTCTGGGCGGGCGCCGATTCCGCTCCAGTGGAGGAGGAGTCCGGGGCGCTGGAGGTCGAGCGAAACGAGAAGTCGGGCGGCCACGAAATCGGCCAGGGCCTGGGTGATGCGGAATTCGGTCTGGGTGAACACGGCGCGGTTGCCGCGGGCGTCCTCCAGCACCAGCGCGCGTGCCGATCCGGATGCGGCCGCACCCGCCCGATAGCCGGCGGCGAACCCGGTGCCGGCCAGCACCAGTTCAATAACGAAACAGCCAGCGAGCCTTTTCGACGACCTTTTCCGCATTGGGCAGGAAGGCCTCCTCCAGCGGAGGGCTGTAGGGGACCGGCGTGTCCGGCGCCGTCACCCGCACGATGGGCCCGTCCAGAAATTCGAAAACGTTTTCCGCGATCGTAGCTGCGAGTTCGCCGGCCATGCCGCCGGTGCGCGTGTCCTCGTGCAGCAAGAGCGCCTTGGACGTCTTGCGCACGCTGGCGCAGATGGTCTCGCGATCCAGCGGCACCAGGGTGCGCAGGTCCACCACTTCGACGCTACAGCCCTCCGCGGCCAGTATTTCCGCGGCTTCGAGAGCCGTCCAGACCATGGCGCCGTAGGTGATGATGCTGAGGTCTCGCCCTTCGCGCGCCACTTTGGCCTTGCCGATGGGCACGGTGTACTCTTCGGTGGGCAGGTCCTCTTTGATTTTGCGATAGAGGCCCTTGTGTTCGAAGAAGAGCACCGGGTCGTTATCGCGGATGGCGGATTTAATGAGCCCTTTGGCGTCGTACGCGGTAGCTGGGCAAACCACTTTCAGGCCGGGGGTGCGGACGAACCACATCTCGGGATTCTGCGAATGAAACGGCCCGCCGTGGATGCCGCCCCCGGAGGGCGAGCGAATCACGATGGGCACGCCGGCGTTCCAGCGGTAACGGCACTTGGCGGCGAAATTGACGATCTGGTCGAAGCCGCAGGAGATGAAATCGGCGAACTGCATCTCGGCGACGGGCCGCAAGCCCATCAGGCCGGCGCCGATCGACGCGCCCACGATGGCCGCTTCGGAGATGGGCGTATCGACTACGCGGCGGGCGCCGAAGCGCTCCAGGAGTCCGGCGGTCACCTTGAAGGCGCCGCCGTACTCGCCGATATCCTCGCCGATGCAGAACACGGTGGGGTCGCGCTCCATTTCCTCCCAGAGACCTTCACGAATTGCTTCCAGGTAAGTGGTGGACATGGGTTATTGGCTTTCGTACACGCCGTCCAACAGGGTGGCGGGGTCGGGAAAGGGGCTCTGCTCGGCCCACGCCACGGCGTCATCGACCTCACGCGCGATGGCGGCATGCAATGCATCGATCTCGCCCTGGGCGGCCCAGGATTGGTCGATCATGCGTTTTTCCAGGCGGACGATGGGGTCGAGTTTGCCCCACTCTTCGAACAACTCCTTGGGGACGTATTGCGCCATGTCGTGCGCCGAGTGGCCGGTCATGCGGAAGGTCTTGCACTCCAGCAGATAGGGCCCGCTGCCAGAGCGGGCGTAGGCGGCGGCGCGAACGGTGGCCTGGTAGACCGCCAGCACGTCGTTGCCATCCACGATTTCGGCCGGCATGTTGTAGGCGGGGCCGCGATCTGCCACGTTGGTGCAGGCCATTTGCAGGTGCAGGGGCGTGGAATAAGCGTACTGGTTGTTGTTGCAGATAAAGACCACAGGGAGCTTTTGCACGCTGGCGAAGTTGACGCCTTCGTGCCAATCGCCGCGGGAGGTAGCGCCGTCGCCAAAATAACTGAAGGCGACGCCGTTGATGCCCTTGTAGCGCATGGCGAGCGCGGCGCCTGCCGCCACCGGCACGGTGGCCGCCAGGGCGCTGATGAGAGACACCACGCCGACGCTCATATCGCCCATGTGCATGTTGCCGTCGCGGCCGCGCGTCACGCCGTCCACGCGGCCCATGTACTGGGCCAGCACGCGGCGCACCGAGACGCCGCGGATGAAGAATACGGCCATGTCGCGGTGCGAGGGAAAGAGCACGTCGTCCGCCTGGGACACCAGGGCGCTGCCGACCGGTATGGCTTCCTGTCCGCGCCCTACATAGACACCGCCGACCACCTTCCCTTGGCGGTACAGTTTACGCTCGATGCGATCTTCCACTTCGCGCATCAGGAGCATGTAGTAGAGACACTTGTGAGCCAGTTCGGCGTCGGGGGTGCCGGCCGCCGGAGCCGCATTGTGGATTTCCGCACCAGTGGCTGGGACCGCGCTCATGGGAATTACCTCGTGCTTGGGGTTCAACGGGTAGTATAACGCTATTCCGCGGACGGGCCGGACGCAGCTTGACCGCTTGGTTCGGCGCGTGGACGGGCGAAAGCGTCTGTCTCGGGAGTTTCTGCGAGTTTCTGCGATTTTCCACCCGTCCACGCACGATGCGTGGCTTTGGTCGAGCGCGGTTGGCAGGCGAAAGCGCCTGCCCCACGATTGGCGAGGTCCGGATGGACAGGGTCGAAGAACCACCCCGCCCTTCGGCGAATCCCCCGGGGCTCGGCCAGGCCAGGAGGCCTGTGTTACGCTCGCGGGAACTCCAGGTCGATTTGGAGGCCCGGGTTGGCGTTGGTCGCGCGGATGGCTCCGCGGTGGAGTTCGACGGCGCGGCGGGCGATGGAGAGGCCCAGCCCAATGCCGCCGCTGAGGCGGTTGCGGTCTGATTCCACGCGGTAGAAGGGGTCGAAGATGCGCGGCAGGGCAGCTTCCGGGACGCCGGGGCCATGGTCGCGAATCTCGACGACGGCGACGGTGTAACTGTGGGACAGCCTGACCTCGACGCTGGTATCGCGCGGCGCGTAGCGGATGGCGTTGCGCAGGACATTCTCCACGGCGCGGCGGAGGAGTTCGGGATCTCCGGCGATGGTGACGGGCTGGCTGTTCTGGAACTGGAGGCGGCAACCGTGGGCGGCGGCTTCGATCGCGGAATCGTCGACGAGTTGCTGAACCAGTTGGTCGAGGCGCACCGGATCGCGGTGGAGTGAGGCGGGGTCGCCTTCGGCGCGGGTGACCTGAAGGAGCTGGCCGACCAGGGAGTTGAGGCGGTCGGATTCCTTCTGGATACGGTTGAGCGCAGCATCGGTATCGTCGCCGGAGCGCGCCAGTTCGATGGCGACACCAAGGCGGGCGAGCGGAGACCGGAGTTCGTGTGAGATGTCGAGGAGGAGGCGGCGTTCGGCGGCGAGCAGGGTTTCGATGCGGTCGGCCATGCGGTCGAAGGTGCGGGCGAGTTGGCCGAGTTCGTCGCAGCGGACGCTTTCGGCGCGGGCGGAGAGATCGCCTCGGCCGAAGCGTTCGACGGCCTTCTGGAGTTTGCTAACCGGGCGGGTGAGATATAGGGCCAGCCAGTAGCAGAGGCCGATGGCGGCGGCCATGACGAAGACGTGTTCCGGCTGGAGGAACCAGGAACCGACGTGGGCGCGGGGCACGATGAAGAAGAACCAGTAGCGGCCGTCATTTGAGGCACGGGCGACGGTGGAATCGCCAGTGCGGAATACCTGGTAGAAGACGCGGCGTTGCGCTTGCCGGACGAGGTCGGAGCGGTCTTCATTGGTGAGCAGGTCGCGGCCGTTTTCGTCGGTGAGGATGCCGCGGGCGTCATAGACACGATGCAGGGTATGGAGGAAGCTCTGGAGCGCGGGGCGCCCGCCGATTTCGTAAGCGTTGCTGGCTTCTTCAAGCTGGAAGCGGACCAGCCGGGCGACCGGCGCGCGCTCGTCGCTATCGTTCTCATTCACGTTGAAGGCGGAGATGAAGGCCGACCCCACTACCGTGATGGCGAGGGCGAACCAGAACCAGAGCAGAATTTTGGCGAAGAGGGAGTTCATTCGGTGACGGCGTCCTCGGGTGTGCGGCAGAACTGGTAGCCGATGCCGCGGATGGTTTTGATAAGATCGTCGCCGCCCTCCAGCTTCTTGCGCAGGTGGCTGATGTGCATGTCGATGGAGCGGTCGAAGGGTGTAGCTTTGCGGTTATAGAAATTCTCCATGAGGGCGTCGCGGGAAAGGACGCGGCCGGCGGAGCGCATGAGCATTTCGAGGATATCGAATTCGAAGGTGGTGAGTTCGACGCGCTTGCCGTGGGCGAAGACTTCGCGGGCGCCGGGGTCGAGCGAAATGCCATTGGTCTCGATGCGGTTGCCGGGTGCGGCGGGACGGGGCTCGAAGCGGCGGAGGATGGCGCGGATCCGGGCGGCGAGTTCGCGCGGGTTGAAGGGCTTGGCAAGGTAATCGTCGGCGCCGAGTTCGAGGCCGACGATGCGGTCGATATCCTCGGCGCGGGCGGTGAGCATGAGAACGGGAACTTTGGATTTCTGGCGGAGGCGGCGCAGGATTTCGAAGCCATCGATGCCGGGGAGCATGACGTCGAGCACCACCAGATCGACGCCCGGCTGGAGGGCTCTGTCGAGGCCGCGGTTGCCTTCATGGGCTGCCTCCACGGTAAAGCCTTCGCGGCGGAGGAACTCGCCGAGCAGGGAGGTGAGTTCGGTGTCGTCATCGACCAGCAGGATGTGCACGGCTCGAATTTACCACGTGGGGAGCGCTGGGTCACCTGTGCGTTGCCCCTGGTCCTGGGGTCCCCGGTGGGGACGACGCCCCGTTGGCCCACTCCGTATGAATGAAAGTGTTGTCGTGAGCGGAAAGCGGGTCCAGGGGAACCCGCGCGGACCAGGGGTGCGCCCCGCATTTGTGTTTCGACTGCTACGGTTTTAGCGCGCACAGCGGGTCGCCCACGATGACGCTTTGCCAGCTGAGGTAGACCAGGGAAAGGTAATAGGACTCGGCAAGGTTGCGGCCTTGATTATAAGCGGGGAGGAGATAGTCGGGACGAACACAGGCGTTGAGGAAGGGCTCGTAGGCGTTGCCTGAGACCCCGGTTACGCCCTCGTGGATGAGGTCTGCGGCCAGCCCCTGTGGGCTCCCGGCGAAATAGCGGGACTTGTCCGACCAGTTGACGCTGGGCGCCCAGGTGTCGGGCGGACGCTGGAAGGTGCGGGCGCTGGTGGAGACGAATTCGGCGGCGATGGCTCCGGGCAGCCACTGGAAGTGGAGCAGGCGCTGGGTGCGGTGATCGTCGTTGGAACCCCAACTGGCGTAGCCGATGACATCGGTCTGGTTGTAGAGCGGGCGCGTGGTTTGGTCGAGCACCACGCGGGGGGCGGGCAGCAGCATGGCGGCGGTGCGCAGCCAGCCGTTGCCAGGTTCGTCTTTTTCGGATTGCAGGTCGATGACGAATTTGCCGCGATTGCGGGCCTGGAGCGAGCGATCGATCATCGCCTGGACGTCGGCCAGATCGTAGGCGGCCAGGCGGGTGACGAGATAGATGGGGAAGGCGGGATGCTGGAAGGGGGAATCGCGCCGCATGAAGAAGGGATTGGGGACACCTCCCATACGCGAGTACCGCGTGCCCTTGAGCTTGCCGTAGAGCAGCGCCAATTCACTGTCCACCGAGGCTTGCTCGGAGAGTTGGCGCGATCCGGGGCCATCCACCTTGAGCGGAACTCCCATGGTGGTGACGATGTAGAGGACCTTTTCGACCAGGCCGGCTTTCTTCAGACAATCGCCGATGGGGCGTTCGATCTGCTCTTCATAGACCCTCCACTGGATCTCCTCATCGCCGGTGGTATCGATAGTGCAGACGTTCTTCACCGGCACGGAGCGACGGGGGCGGTAGTAGTCGGCAATCTGGCGGGAAAGCGGAACGTTCCTATTGACTACCAGGAGAACATTTTCGCCAGTTTGCGCATGTAGACAAAAGCCCAGGAACAACAGCAGAATTGAGCGCACTGAGTAAATATTATCAGTCCGGAGCCGGGCTGTGGTGCGGAAGGCAGCGTCCATGACCAGGAGACGATTACGCTTTCGCGGATCCGCACCACGCGGAGCCCTTGTTATAATACTTACCAAACACCCCGGAGCATGGGAAATCGAACTTTTCTATGCCACCGATTTGAGATTTGACTGAGCCCACGGTATGGACTTCGATCAGCTCCACACGTTCCTGGAAATCGTCCGGCTGAAGAGTTTCTCGAAAGCCGCCCAGACCTGTTACCGTACGCAACCCGCGATCAGCGCGCAGGTGCGGCAACTGGAGCAGGAACTGCGCGCGGACCTGTTCGAACGTTTCGGCAGCCGGATTTCGCTGACCACGGCGGGCAAGATTTTCGCGGGGTACGCGGAGCAGATGCTGGATCTGCGGCGCCGCACTCAGGACGCAATCGCCGAACTAGAGACCAACCCTCGAGGCGAACTGGTCATCGCGGGCAACGAGGCCACTTGTATTTACGTGCTGCCCAAGGTGTTTTCGGAGTTTCGCGAGCAGTTCCAGTCGGTGCAATTGCAGGTCCTGCGCAGCTACGGATCGCGGGTAGTGGAAGCCGTGATGGAAAACTCGGCCGATTTCGGATTGGTCCAACTGCCGGTGGAAGAGAAGCGCTTGCAGGTAGTGAACATCCACCGGGACGAGATTCGCCTGATCGTGCCGGCGGGGCATCCGCTGGAGGGCCGCACATCGGTGAGTGCGCAGGATGTTACGGAATACTACCTGGTGCTGCCCAAGTACGGTAAGACGCGCACGCGCCTGAACGAGTGGCTGGAAGTGGTGGAAGACGACATTCGCATCTCGATGGAACTGGATTCGACGGAGATGATGAAGCACTTCGTGATCGCCGGGTTGGGAGTGAGCTTCGTGGCGGCCTCGAATTGCCGGGAAGAGATTGCGGCCGGCAAGTTGCGGTCGATCCCGCTGTCGCCGGAACCGATGGTGCGCCGTTTGGGATTGATTTACCGCAAGGACAAAGCATTATCCAAGGCGGCGTTGGGATTTATCCAGATTGTGCTGGATAATGTAGGGGAAGAATCCGGGACCGCGAAAGAGAAGCCCAAGGCCCCAAGAGTTGTCGCCTGATGACGTGCCGCCGCTGCCGCAAGAAGATCGAAGAATTCGAAACGCGATGTCCGCATTGCGGCGACGTCAACGAGAAAGCGTCGGGTATGTTTCAGACCTCCACGGTACTGATTTCGGCCAGCGGGACGGACCAGGTATACCGTTCGGTGGATGAGGTACCGGCCGGGTTGCGCACGCGGCTGTTGAAATCGACCAACGGGGTGAATTCGGCGACGATCCTGATTGCGGACCGCCGGGGGCGGCAGGAGATCGCGAAAGCGATGCGCCATCTGCCGGGGCCGGTACAGCGGCGATGGGTGCAAACGCTGATGGCGACGGAGGCGGCGGCGACGGCAATCGAGTGGCTGACACCGGCGCGGCGCAGGGCGATCCTGGTGGTGATTGCGCTGCTGACGGTGTCGGCGTTAGTGCTGGTGTTCACGCACACGGGATAACACAAACACTCCCTTACTTTGCGGTTGCAGCTCCGATCGGAACCGCGACCGTTAGCAAGCGGTCTGGCAATACGTGACTGAACGCACGCGGATGTCGCCCTTTCCCCAGACCGTCTGGCGGCCGACGCCCACCCAGCGGGCGGCGCGGAGCCAGGGGAGGAATTCGGCCAGGGGACCCGCATATTCCGCCTCGCCGGTGAAGCCGCCGATGGGGTGGACCTGGCCGGTGCGGCCGCTTCTGCGCTTGACCTGTTCCCAGGCGAGATCACTGCGGCGCAACTCGACGCGCGCGGCACGCTCGCCAAGTCCCTTGAAATCGATGTCCAGGGCGCCGGCGCCATAGAGCGAGCGCAGCGTGCTGATGCGGTCGCGCAGTCGCCCGAAGATGATAGGAAACTCGGGGCGCTCGGCCAGGCCTCCGGCTGACTTGAGCTCGGTGGGGGTCTGGAAGCGGACGGTCACGCTCTCGACGGGGGATGTCTCCGGGTCGAGGCTGGCGACGAGCGGGGCGGCGGAGGTTTCCCAGACGGCTTGGGCGACGCCCGCCATGTCGAGTTGTTCGGTGCGCTCCAGTTCGGCACGCCCCCGTCCGGGACCGAGTCCTTTTTCGGCAAGGCGGCTGAGCGCGGCACGGAAGTGGACCAGGGTGGGCTGGTGCAGGTCGAAGACATGGGCGTCCATGTAGAAGCTGTCGCCGGCGGGAACGGTGAGGGCGTCCAGGTGGGCCACGCGAAGGACGAAGGGGCGGGGCCAGTCGGCCAGGCCGCTAGGGGCGGCGCCGAGGGAGCTGCCGGGTTCGAAGAGGCGGGCGTAGACCTCCGGGGGCACGGCATCGCGGAGGACGGTGCCAAAAGCGCCGCGCACGACGTTGGCGCTCTTACCCTGGGGAAAATGAACCTGATCCAGGGCGCGGAAATGGAATCGGAAACGGAAGAACTCGAATGTAGTCACAATGTGGCGGAGGACGCAACTGGCTCCTGATGTATAATGGTAAGGCATTTGACTCTTGTTTTCCGCTTCGTACAGAGTTTAAGAGGGGGCTGCGCGAGTCCATTCCGCAGCCCCTTTTTTATTGTTGGGCGCGTCGCAGGTTCGGTGCGGGTCAGTAATACGCTAAGAAGGAATATAGGCAGATGAAAGAAAAAGGCACAGTGAAGTCGTTTAACGCAGCCAAGGGCTATGGTTTTATCCAGCGGGAAAGCGGAGAAGACGTGTTCGTACACTTCTCGGAGATCCAAACGGAGGGATACCGGTCCTTGGATGAAGGCTCCCGGGTGGAGTTCGAAGTGACGACGGGACCCAAGGGTCTGCAGGCCACCAACGTCATCGCGGCTTAACGGGCAGCAGCGTACCGGCGAGCGTACCGGCAGGTACCATTTCCGGCCCGCCCATTTCACTCTGGAGGTTTATGAGCAAAGAGGACAGCATAGAAGTAACCGGTACGGTGTTGGAAAAGTTCCCGAGCGGACTTTTCAGCGTACAACTGGAACACGAGCGCGTGGTTCTGGCACACCTGGCGGGCCGTTTACGGCGTAACCGCATCCGGGTTCTGGCGGGCGACAAGGTCACCCTGGAATTGTCTCCCTACGATTTGACCAAGGGCCGTATTACCTTCCGGCACAGATAGCAGTCGCATTCAGTGCCGTTCTCATCCAAAAAATCCACGCCCCGTACTGTTTTGTAAGGAACCAGCCCATACGCACCTTTGAGACACGTGTTATCGAACGGGTGTGGAGACCAGTCACACGAACATTGGAAATAATTTACATAACCACAAATTGGTTAGTAAATTACTGAATTAAATGGGCAAAGAGGTCTTTTATGAAGGAGTCTGAGCGCCCCGGAGAGCGTCCGCGACACCGGGTTAAGAAACTCGCCACGGCTATACTCAAGGCGGAGAGTAACGTGGAAAAGCCCAAGAGCCAGCAGAACCGGCCGCGCAAGCAGCCCGCCGGTCCACTGGAGGATCTGTCAGCAGTATTGTCACAGAAGGTTGTCGGCCAACCCGCGGCCACGCGGGTGATTGTGCCCTACATCCAGATGTTCCAGGCCGGCTTGGCGCCGGAGGGCCGCCCGGTGGGGGTATTCCTGCTGCTGGGGCCTACCGGCACCGGTAAGACCAAGACCGTCGAAGCGCTGGCGGAAGTGCTGCATGGCAGCGAGAAGAACGTTCTCAAGGTGGATTGCGGGGAGTTCCAGTTGGAACACGAGGTGGCGAAACTGATTGGGGCGCCGCCCGGATACCTGGGGCACCGCGAAACCCAGCCGATGCTGACGCAGCAGAAGCTGAATGCGGTGACCAGCGAAAAGTGCAGCCTCTCGCTTGTGCTGTTCGACGAAATCGAAAAGGCCGCGCCTTCGATGACGCGGCTGCTACTGGGCGTGCTGGATAAGGGCGTTCTGCGGTTGGGTGACAACTCCACGGTGAATTTCGAAAAGAGCCTGGTGTTTCTGACCAGCAACCTGGGCTCACGCGAAATGATGCGTGAGATCAATCCGGAGTTCGGGTTTCAATCGGTGCGCTCCGCCGAACGCACGGACCTGACCAGTAAACTGCAGGGCATCGGGATGGGCGCGGTTCGCAAGCGCTTTTCGCCGGAGTTCGTCAACCGCATCGATTGCATCATCACCTATCAGCCGCTGACGGTGGCATCGCTGTCGACCATCCTGGATCAGCACATCGTGGACCTGCAAAACCACGTCAACACGCGGCTCGCCAACCGGAGCTTCACGCTGGATGTGCCCTTCGAGACGCGCCAGTTCCTACTCAAAAATGGCACCAGCGCGGAATACGGCGCACGCGAACTGAACCGCACCATCCACCGTTTTCTCACGCAACCACTTGCCACCATGGTGGCCACGAACCAGATCAACCCGGGGGCGCTGGTGCGTGCGGAGCTGGGGGAGGACGGCAAGCTGAACCTTCGCTCGCAGGATGGCGACGGGACCGTCGGTCCGGCGCACCCTACCGTGCTGCTGGTGGACGATAATCGCGACCTGCTGCACTTTTTGGAGCGGTTGATGGCCGACGCGGGCTGGACGCTGCTTACCGCCGAAAACGCCACCGACGCCAAGCGCCTGATGCAGGAACACAAGCCCAACGCCGCCCTGTTGGATTACATGTTGCCGGACGGGAACGGGGTGGAACTGGGCGTCGAGTTTCTGCAATCCGTGCCGCAGATGCTGGTGATCGTGATGACGGGGACGATTCTGCCGCCGGAGGAGGAAGCGCTCTGCGAGGAACACGATTTCCCGGTGCTCCGCAAGCCGTTCCTGGCATCCGACGTAATGAACCAGATTCGCAGCCGCCTGCTGCCCGTGATTGGCGTGGCGCGCGCGTAGCTCGGTGACCCGCGTCCCGGGGAACTCACAGGGATCCGGCGCACGCAGGCGAACGGGTGTCGCGATGGCGCGCGCTGGGGTTAGACGCGGCGTCGAGACTCGGGCTGGTGGACTACAAGGTGTGCGCGGTGAATGCGACGCGGCCGGCGATGACGCTGGGGAGGCGGCCCGCTCAAGCCGCCAAATCGTTGTAGTTGTACTAATGGTATGAAGACTGCGGTTTCCATTCCGGACGATGTCTTTGAAGGAGCCGAGCGGCTCGCGCGGCGAACCAAGAAATCGCGGAGCCAGTTATTCAGCGACGCGATCAAGGAGTACGTGGCGCGCCACGCGTCAGAGGATGTGACGGATGCCATGGATCGAGTCTGTGCCGAATTGGGGAACCCCAAAGATGAATTCGTTGCATCGGCCGCCCATCGCATTTTAGAGCGAAGCGAATGGTGATCTCCCAGGGCGAGGTCTGGTGGGCCGATCTCCCGGCTCCGGTGGGATCGGGTCCGGGGTTGAGACGGCCGGTTGTCGCTGTGCAGAGGAACGCTTTGAATCGCAGCAGGATCTCCACCGTCGTGTGTGTCCCGCCGACCACCAACCTTCGTTGGGCCGACGCGCCGAGGAATGTCCCGCTTTCGGCCCGCCTTACCGGACTGCCGAGAGATTCCGTTGCGAATGTCTCTCAGGTTCTGACTCTGGATAGGGACCTGTTTACGGAGTGCGTCGGTAAGCTTCCACGCGCCAAGGTGGAACTCCTCTTCACGGGTATCGACATAGTGCTGGGAAGATAGTTCCTACGGCGCAATGTCTCGAAGCGCATAAAAAAGCCGCGTCCCCCTTTCGAGGGGCGCGGCCAGGTTTCCCAGAAGGGGAGGATGTTTAGTAATCCATCTCGGGGCCGTGTCCGCCGGGACCGCCGCCCTGAGCCGACTTCTTCTCGGGGATCTCGGCGATCATAGCTTCGGTGGTCAGCATCAGGCCGGCGATGGACGCCGCGTGCTGCAGGGCCGAGCGAGTCACTTTGGTCGGATCGATGACGCCGGCCGCTACCAGGTCTTCGTAGGTATCGGTGGCGGCATTGTAGCCAAAGTTGGGGTTCGCGTTCTGGCGGACCTTGTCGACGACGATGGCGCCTTCGGTGCCGGAGTTGGAGACGATCTGGCGGAGGGGCTCTTCGCAGGCGCGCTTCACGATGGTGACGCCGATCTGCTCATCGCCATCCACCTTGAAGGTTGCCAGGGCCTTGCCGGCGCGCAACAGCGCGACGCCGCCGCCGGGGACGATGCCTTCCTCAACCGCGGCGCGGGTGGCATGCAGGGCATCTTCCACGCGGGCCTTCTTTTCCTTCATTTCGGTTTCGGTGGCCGCACCGACTTTGATCACGGCGACGCCGCCGGCAAGCTTGGCCAGACGTTCCTGGAGCTTCTCGCGGTCGTAATCGCTGGTGGTCTCGTCGATCTGTGAACGGAGTTGCTTGATACGGCCCGCGATGTTCTTGGACTCGCCGGCGCCGTCTACGATGGTGGTGTTATCCTTATCCACCGTGATGCGTTTGGCGCGGCCGAGGTCCTCGAGCTTCACGCCTTCCAGCTTCACGCCGATATCTTCCATGATCGGCTTGCCGCCGGTCAGGATGCCGATGTCTTCGAGCATGGCCTTGCGGCGGTCGCCGAAGCCCGGAGCCTTCACCGCGCACGCGTTCAGCGTACCGCGCAGCTTGTTGACGACGAGGGTGGCGAGCGCTTCGCCTTCCACTTCCTCGGCGATGATCAGCAGCGGTTTGCCGGAGCGGGCGATCTGCTCGAGCAGGGGCAGCAGATCTTTCATGTTGGCGATCTTCTTCTCGTGGATCAGGATGTAAGGATCTTCCAGAACCACTTCCATGCGCTCGGCATCGCTCACGAAGTAAGGGGAGAGATAGCCGCGGTCGAACTGCATACCTTCGACGGTATCGAGCTCGGTCACCATGGTCTTGGACTCTTCGACCGTGATCACGCCATCCTTGCCGACCTTTTTCATGGCTTCGGCGATGATGTTGCCGATGGTGTGGTCGCTGTTGGCGGAAATGGTGCCAACCTGGGCGATCATGTCACCGGACACGGGCTTGGAGAGCTTCTTGACTTCCTCGGTGACCAATTCAACGGCCTTATCGATGCCGCGCTTGAGGGCCATCGGGTTGGCGCCGGCCGCAACGGCCTTCACGCCTTCGCGGTAGATGCTCTGCGCCAGGATGGTGGCAGTGGTGGTGCCGTCGCCGGCCACATCGCTGGTCTTGGAGGCCACTTCGCGCACCATCTGGGCGCCCATGTTCTCCAAAGGATCTTTGAGTTCGATTTCCTTGGCGACCGTGACACCGTCTTTGGTGATGGTCGGTCCACCGAACTTCTTCTCGAGGACCACATTGCGGCCCTTGGGGCCGAGGGTCACTTTCACTGCGTCGGCCAGTTGATTCACACCGCGGAGAATCGCCTGACGGGAGGCATCGGCATAGATAATTTGTTTTGCCATAGTCTTAAGCTCCTTAGCTCGCTTTCTTTGCCGTTACCGGCTTTGCGTCCAGAATTCCGAGGACTTCGTCCTCACGCATGATCAGATATTCTTCCCCATCCAGCTTGATGTCGCTGCCGGAGTACTTGCCAAACAGGATGCGGTCGCCGACCTGAACGTCGAGCACCACCACCTTGCCGTCTTCCAGGCGCTTGCCTTTGCCTACGGCAACTACTTCGCCTTCCTGCGGTTTCTCTTTCGCGGTATCGGGGATGTACAGACCACCCTGCATCTGTTCCTTCTCCTCAATCCGTTTGACCACGATGCGGTCATACAGCGGACGAATCTTCATGGATGAACAACCTCCCACTTTCGAAATTTTTGGGTATTTGATCTACGAGGGCACTCATGCGAAATTGCTGAGTTCCACAAGTATTATTAGCACACTTCCCGATAGAGTGACAAGATTCTTTCGCAAATAGATAAAAACAATACAGTTATAATACTTGACACTGTCACGCTAAGATAATCTGCCGCGACGGGTGAGTGGTTTAGCGCAACCCCGGTAGCGACTCGAAGATGCCCTTTTTCTTATTCTTACGCACAGCGTCCCAAGCCCAGCAGCGCCCATTCATGGCCACATACACGCCTTCGCCCAACGTCTGCACAAATGCCAGGGCAGTGCCGAGGTTGAACAACCCATCGGAACTCCCGAAGGTGTAGGGCACCATGGCGCCGGTGAGCACGACGGTCTTGCCCTTCAGTTCGGGGCCGAGCACGGCGGCCGTCTCGGCCATAGTATCGGTGCCGTGAGTGATCACGATGTGGTTTTCGGGGACGGTGCGGCATCGCTCCAGGATGAGGCGGCGGCCGGCATCGGTCATCTGGAGGCTGTCGATCATCATGAGGGTTTCGACCTCCACCTCCAGCAGGCAGCGGCCGAGACGGAGCAGGTCGCCGGCATGCGTGCTCTGGAAGAAAAGTTCGCCGGTGAGTTCGTTGTATTCCTTGTCGAAGGTGCCGCCGGTGACGAGGATGCGGATGGGTTGCATGGTCGCGTCTTCTGCCAGCATAGCGCGCTATATTGAAGATATCCCCATGCGAGGTATGCGGTGGCTCCTGCTGGTGGCAATAGCCGCGATCCTCGGCGGCGTGGTCTACCAATATCGGGCACAAAAAAAACTATTGGCAGGGAATGCGCCGGCTGCTCCCGCGCCGCTTTCGACGGCTCTGAGATCTTCCGCGGAACACTGGCATTTTCGCGACACAGACCTGAAGACCGGCCGCATCAAAGCGGACATCGACGCCGAAAGCATGCAGCAGGTGAAGGACGTATCCCGCGTGGATCTCACGAACGTCGCGATGAAAATCTTCGGGCAGGACGGCAAGACCTACGACCTGGTAAAGAGCGCCTCGGCGAGCTTCAATACCGCGGAAAAAAGTTTGTATTCGCAAGGCGCTGTGGAAATCACGGTCAATCTGCCGATGGAAGGGCTACCGGCCAAACAACCGACCGTCATTAGGACTTCCGGCCTGACCTGCGAGAGCAACACGGGACGCGTGGATACCGACCAGCCCTCGAGCTTCGTCTTCGAAAAGGGCGACGGCAAGGCAATCGGCGCCACCTACGATCCAGCCAACCACGAGTTGCTGATGAAGCGCGAGGTCGAGGTCCATTGGAATCCGCCGGGGAAGAAGGCCCAGCCGATGAAGATCGAAGCCGCCACGCTCTCCTATCACGAGACCACGAGCGAGATCTGGCTCAAGCCGTGGGGCCGCATGACGCGCGCCAACATGACGGTGGAAGGCAATGAGGTAGTGGTCAAGCTGGAGGAAAAGGTCATCCGGAGCATCACCGCGGTCCGCGCCCACGGCAGCGACGATTTTCCGAATCGCAAACTGCGCTACGCCGCCGACGAACTCGCCATGAGTTTCGATGACGACGGTCTGGCGCAGAAGATCAACGGGAGTAAGAATGCCAGCTTGGTATCGACCACGGAGGCCGCGGAGACCACGGTCACCGCCGACCGTGTCGACCTGGATTTCCAGGTGGATGACGGGGAGTCCGTGCTGACCCAGGTAGCGGCCACCGGCAACGGAGTGGTGACCTCGAAACCGCTGGCGGTTGCGGGCCGTCCGCTGAGCGAAACCCACGTGCTGCGCAGCGAAACGCTCGAAATGAAGATGAGGCCCGGTGGACGCGAAATGGAACGTGTGGTCACCAAAGCGCCCGGCACACTGGAGTTCGTGCCGAACCTGCCGGCGCAGCACCATCGACTGCTGGATGGCAAGGATTTCGTGATTGCGTACGGCCCGCAGAATCGGGTGGACAGCTTCCGCGCTGCCAATGTGAGAACCCGCACCGAGCCCAACGCGGAGGAGCGCCGCCGCAATCGCCCGGTGAGCACGACCACCAGCCGGGAACTGGAAGCGCGCTTCGACCCGAAGACCAGCCGCCTGGGGAGCATGCAGCAATCGGGCGATTTCGCCTACGTGGAAGGCGACCGCAAGGCGCGGGCCGCGAAGGCCACGATGGATGCCGACCAGAACGTGATTTTGCTGGACGTCGGCGCGCGGATTTGGGACGCCACCGGATCGACGGCGGCGGACCACATCCGGCTGGACCAGCGCACGGGCGATTTTCTGGCCGAGGGCAACGTCAGCTCCAGCCGGCTGCCGGATAAGGACCAGAAGAAGAACTCGGAAATGCTCTCCGGCGACGACCCCTTGCAGGCCACGGCGCGGAAGATGGACTCGCGCAATCGGAACCGTCAGATTCACTACGAAGGCACGGTCCACATGTGGCAGGGGGCCAACCGTATAGAGGCCGACGTGGTGGACGTGGACCGCAACTTGGATCCACGTAAACGCACCCTGGTGGCTGACGGGCACGTGGTGACTAATCTGTGGGAAGAGCCTCAGGATGATAAAAACAGGGACGACAAAAAGAAGAAGGCGGCTACGCCCGTACTGACCGAAGTACACGCCGGGCACCTGGTCTATGCGGAGGCCAGCCGCCTGACGCACTACACGGGCGGCGTCCAACTGAACCGTCCCGGACTTCAGGTGAAGGGGCAGGAACTGCGCGCGTTTCTGGGCGAAGCGGGCGCGGCTTCGCGGCTCGAGAAGGCCTTCGCCGATGGCGCGGTGGAGATCTTGTCCACCGGTAAGGACCGCACGCGCACCGGCACCGGCGACCATGCCGAGTACTACACCGCGGACCAGAAGGTGATTCTGCGCGGCCCGTGGGTGCGCATGGTGGAGAAGCTGTTCAACAGTGCGCAGCCCAACATCACGGAAGGCAAGGAAGCCATCTACTTCGCCAACAATGATAGGCTGTTGGTGACGGGGGAGCCCGACAAGCCCGGCAACAGCCGCATCAACCGAAAGAACGGGAAATAGGGGCGGCTGCCCATCCGCATGAGCCAACTGAGCAAACTCGAAACCCGGCAAATCTCCAAGACGTATCGCGGCCGCCGCGTGGTGGACGACGTAACGATTTTCGTGCAGCAGGGCGAAGTGGTGGGGCTGCTGGGCCCCAATGGCGCGGGGAAGACCACGTCGTTCTACATGATCGTCGGCCTGATTAGTCCCGATTCCGGGCTCATTCTGGTGGACGATAAGGACATCACCGACCTGCCGATGTACCAGCGCGCGCGCCGGGGCATTAGCTATCTGCCGCAGGAGGCGAGCGTGTTTCGCAAGCTGACGGTGGAAGAAAACCTGATGGCGATACTGGAAACGCTGCCGCTGCGAGCGCGGGAGCGCCGGGAAACCATGGAGCGCCTGCTGGACCAGTTGGGGCTCGAAACGGTACGCCGCAACCGCGGCGACATGCTATCGGGTGGCGAGCGGCGGCGGGTGGAAATCGCCCGTTCGCTGGTGATTAATCCGAGCTTTCTGTTGCTGGACGAGCCGTTCAGCGGAATCGACCCGATTCAGGTGCTGGAGTTGCAGCGCATCATCTTCGACCTGAAGCGCAGCGGGATCGGGATCCTGGTGACCGACCACAACGTGAGCGAGACGCTGGCGGTGACGGACCGCGCATACATCATCAACGAGGGGCGCATTTTTCGCGCGGGGAGTCCGGAAGCGCTGGCGCGCGACCCGGAGGTGCGGCGGGTGTATTTGGGGGAATCCTTCACACTTCGCGTGTAATACTGGAAACCAGGGGAGCCCGCACACCGTAACCATCATCATGAAACCACTGTGCCTATTGTTTCTTTCGGCAGCGGCGGCGTTCGCGCAGCCATTTTCCTTTGGTGTCAAGGGTGGCATGCCCATGACGGACTTTTTGAACGCGGCGCGCACGCAGAATTTTAGTGCCAGCACGACGACCAATCGATACATTGTCGGTGCCACCGCGGAGCTGCGGCTGCCATTCGGACTCGGCGTGGAGATGGACGTTCTCTATCGCCACTTTCGCTACAGTTCGAGCGGCGGCATCGGCGGCATCACCTCGAACTTCACCACCAGAGACACCACAGCCGGTGCGTGGGAGTTTCCGCTTCTCGCGAAGTACCGCTTTCCCGGGAAAATCGTCCGCCCGTTCGTGGATGCCGGCGTGGCGTGGGACAAGCTGAGCGGTCTGACGCAGACCGTCAAGAGCGTGGCGGCCAATGTCACGAATTCGACGAGCACGTCGGCACCGTTCGAGCTAAGCAAGGACGTGACGCGCGGCTTCGTGATGGGCGGAGGACTAGACCTGAAAGTGCTCGTGATCCACATCTCGCCCGAAGTGCGTTTCACCCGTTGGGGTGCGAAGCACTTCATCGACCCGAACGGCTTGCTGAATAGTAAGCAGAATCAGGCCGAATTCCTGGTAGGCATCACGTTCTAA
>JANYAH010000356.1 GCA_025361425.1 Candidatus Solibacter sp.
GTACCTGGTGATGCTGAGCGTGTTCAAAACGGGTCTGGAAGGGGAGATCTCGAAGATGAAGAATCTGCGCGGCGCGGAACGGTACCTGCCGGACAACATCTACGATGCGCTGGCCAATTTCAGGGGCGCGCCCTGGACAACCACGCTGTTGGGCGAAGACGTAAAGGGGCGCTACGCGGATCTGAAGCAGGCGTCGGCGGACCGCTGCCCGCGGTTGCTGGGCACCTTCGTGAAGGCGCCGGAAGTACAGTATCACCACGAAGTCTACAATCAGTTCCTGTGGAATATGTTCTAGAGGCTATCGAATAAGACCGCGGTTCCGGGGCATAACCGATGCTCTGTTTGACGTCGATGGCCTGTTCCCTGAGTGGCAGGCTGGCCACGGCGATGCTTCCGGCTGTGGAGACGAGGAGGCCGGTGATGAGCCGATGGCGGTGCTTTTGCCCGCGCCGTTGGGTCCGGGGAGGTCTGCGATCTCGCGACCTCACCGGGCCGGAATTCCTCGAGCTCAGGATTCCACCATGCTCTGCAAGGAAATCGAGGGCTGAGCGGCAACCGCTGAGATGTGGACTGGAACGTACATGAGTTATACTCCCGTCCATGAGGCTATTTCCGCTCTTTTTGTGTCTTTCTCTGTCCGCCTTCGCGCAGGACGAACCACCGGTAGCCGGCGGCGGCCGGGGCGGCCGTGGCGGACCGGGCTCTAACGAGCCCATCAATGAATCCACCTTCTCAACTCTCCGGGCGCGCCAGATCGGCCCGGCCTTCATCTCCGGGCGGATCTCCCAGATCGCCATGTTCCCGGACGATTCCAACCACTACCTGATTGCCCTCGCCTCCGGCAATATCTTCGCCACCACCAACAACGGCACCACCTGGACCCCGGTCTTCGACACTTACGGTTCCTACTCCATCGGTTGGATTGCCATCGACCCTAAGAACCCTTCCATCGTCTGGGTGGGCACGGGCGAGAACAACAACCAGCGCAGCGTCTCTTACGGCGACGGCGTCTATAAGAGCGAAGACGGGGGCCGTACCTTCCGCAATGTGGGGCTCAAGCTCACCGAACACATCGCCCGCATCGTGGTGGATCCGCGCGATTCCAACGTGGTGTACGTGGCCGCCCCCGGCCCCCTGTGGAAGGGCGGCGGCGAGCGCGGCCTGTATAAGACCAGCGACGGCGGCAAGACCTGGTCGCAAAGTCTGATCAAAGTCGGCGAGTACACCGGATGCAGCGACGTCATCATGGACCCGCGCAATCCCGATATCCTACTGGCGGCCACGCACCAGCGCCAGCGCCGCTATTTCGGCATGATCCACGGCGGCCCGGAAAGCGCGCTTCACCGCTCCATCGACGCCGGCAAGACCTGGACCCAGGTGCGCGGCGGCTTCGCTACCGGCGAACTAGGGCGCATCGGCCTCAACCAGGCGCCCACCAACCCCAGCATCGTCTACGCGCAGGTGGAAGGCCCCGAAGGCCGCGGCGGCACTTATCGCTCTACCGACAACGGCGTCACCTGGGAGAAGCGCGGCACTTTCGACGAGCAAGGCCAGTATTATTCCAAGGTGCAAGTGGACCCGGCCAACTCCGAACGCATCTACATCATGAACATGAACATCATGGTGAGCGACGATGGCGGCCGGACCGTCACCGCGCTCGGCACCCGCAACAAGCACGTCGACAATCACGATATCTGGGTCGATCCCAAGAACAATAACCATTACCTGGTGGGTTCCGACGGCGGCCTTTACGAATCCTTCGACCGCGCTGTCACCTGGAACTATAAGGAAAACCTGCCCACCGCGCAGATGTACGACGTCGCCGTCAGCGAGGACGCGCCCTTCTACCACGTCTATGGCGGCACGCAGGACAACAACAGCTTCGGCTGTCCCGCCAAAAACAAGTTTACTAATCTAACCAACGCCGATTGTTTCGTCACCATGGGCGGCGACGGATTCCACTCGCGCGTGGACCCCAAGGATCCCAACACCATCTACGCATCAATGCAGAACGGCGGCCTGGTGCGTTTCGACAAGCGTACCGGCGAGCGCGTCTCCATCCAGCCGCAGCCCAAAAAGGGCGACCCGGCCGCGCGATGGAATTGGGATGCTCCGCTGATCGTCAGCCCGCATTCCAACACGCGCCTCTACTTCGGCGCGCAAAAGCTCTACCGCTCCGACGACCGCGGCGATTCCTGGAAGGAGGTCTCTGGCGACCTCAGTCGCGCGCTCGACCGCAACAAGCTCCCCCTGATGGGCAAGATTTGGCCCATCGACGCCATCCAGAAGAATGTGTCCACCGCGCTCTATGACAACATCAGCGCGCTCGCCGAATCGCCCAAAGTCGAAGGCCTGATCTACGTCGGCACCGACGATGGCCTGGTTCAGGTCACCGAGGACGGCGGCAAGAACTGGCGCAAAATCGAGAAGCCCGCCGGCGTTCCCGAGGACGCCTACGTCCAGCGCATTCTGGCTTCCCAGCACGATGCCGGGGTCGTCTACGTGGCCTACGAAAACCACCAGAACGGCGATTTCAAACCCTACGTGATTAAGAGTGCCGATGGCGGCAAGACCTGGGCCTCCATCGCCGGCAACCTGCCCGAACGCGGCGGTGTCTTTGCCCTGGCGGAAGACCACGTCAACTCCAAGCTGCTCTTCGCGGGCACCGAATTTGGCCTGTACTGGACCAACATCGGCGGCGAAAAGTGGATGAAGCTCAACATCGGCCTGCCCACCGTCATGATGCGCGATCTCGCCATCCAGAAGCAGATAGACGATCTGGTCATCGGCACCTTTGGGCGCAGCATCTACGTGCTGGACGATTACAGCCCGCTGCGCGTCGCTACACCGGAGATCATGCAGAAGGATAGCTTCATCTTCCCCATCAAACCGGCGCTCTCCTTCATCCCGCAGAGCCGTGGCGGCGATCTCGGAGCTTCGCACTTCACGGCGGCCAACCCGCCGTTAGGCGCGCAGATCGCTTACAACCTCAAGGACGCGCTCACCACCAAGCGCGCCGAGCGGCAGCGCCGCGACCGCGCGGCCTTTGGGCGTGGTGAAACGCCCCCGTATCCAACGCCCGAACAACTCCGCGCCGAAGCCGAGGAAGAGGCGCCGGCCGTTATTATTTCCATCGCCGATTCCACCGGTAAGGTGATTCGCCGCATGGATGCCCCGGCCGGCCGCGGACTGCAACGCGTCACTTGGGATATGCGTGCGCAGAGCAACGCGCTAGCTCCGGCTATCGCAGCCGCTGGCGCCGGTGGCGGCGGACGCGGCGGCGCGGGCGGCGGTGGTGGTGGCCGGGGCGGCGCGGGTGGTGGCGGTGGCGACGCAGAGGCCATGTTTGCCGGAGGCCGCGGCGGCGGCGGCGGCGGAGCCCTCGTCCTCCCCGGCAAGTACACCGTGTCTCTCGCCAAGCGCGTGGAAGGTGTCATCACGCCGCTGCCCGGCACGCAGACTGTGGAAGTGGTGGCCGAAGGTCCGGCCACGAAGGAAGATCGGCTGGCCATGGCCGAATACCAGGCGAAGCTGGGCAAGCTCCAGAAGGCCCTGACCGCGACCACGCAGACCTCGACCGAAGCCAGC
>JANYAH010000362.1 GCA_025361425.1 Candidatus Solibacter sp.
CCCTGCCAGAACAGCAATCCCCGGCTTACGGAATCGCTGGCCGGTAGCGGGGCCGCGGAGGAGACACCTCTGGTTAACTTACCGCAGCGGCGCCGGGCTGCACGGCAGCGTTCATGGCGGTTTCCAACTGGAGCAGTTTCACGGTGGCGGTACCCATCGTGCCGATGGCAATGGCAGCCGCTTCGGTAGCCAACTCCATGGCGTCGCGATAGGATGCCCCGGCGGAAATCGCCAGTGACAGGGTAGCCATTACCGTGTCCCCCGCGCCGGTGACGTCGTAGACCTGCCGGGGCGCGGAGGCATGATGCTCGGCCGGACCTGTGCCCGCAAATAGCGTCATGCCATCGGCGCCTTCGGTGACCAGAATCATGGCGCCGGGCATGAGCGCCGACAAGCGGCTGCCCGCCATCAGGGTTTCCTCGTGATTGCGTGCCGGCAACCCAGTGAGCACACTGAGTTCCAGACGATTCGGCTTCATGAGGAAGCAGCCCTGATAGCGGGCGTAGTCCGCGCCTTTGGGATCGATGAAAACGCGCTTGCCGGCGCGTCCCGCGGCGCCGGTCACAAAGTGCAGCAGAGACGGCGTCAGGAAACCCTTGGCATAGTCGGAGACCACCACCGCGCTGGCCGATTCCAGGCGTTCGGCAATCACTGTCCGCGCACGCTCTTCGGCTGCGCGCGATATGGGGGCGATGTCCTCTTCGTCCACGCGCACAATTTGCTGGTGAGAAGCAATGACCCGGGTTTTGGTGGTGGTGAGGCGCGCGGTTTCGGAGATCAGAGAGTCTACCGCAACGCCACATTCCAGCAAGGCTCCCTGCAGTTCCAGGGATTCGCGATCGGTTCCCACCAAACCAATCAGAAGTGGCGTGGCCCCGAGTGCGGCCAGATTGGCAGCCGTATTGGCCGCTCCGCCGGGCCGGACGGTAGAGCGCTGCTTGCGGACCACGGGAACCGGAGCTTCCGGGGACAGCCGCGACGCCTCGCCCCACCAGTACCGGTCCAGGATCACATCGCCGATGATCAGGATTCTTTGGCCGGGAAAGTGTCGTAAAACAGCAGAAAAGTTGCGCACTTCGCCCTAATGTAACATGACGGTCCGGAGCGCCCGAAGCACCCGACGCTGCGGTGTGGGTGCGCAAAGCGGACCGCGCTCGGGCCAGACTCAGCCGATGGGCTTCAGGATGCAAGTCAGCGCGCCGGTCATCAGTTCCCGCACCACCGGGATCCGGGTGACGAACGGCACGCGTTTTACGCTGTGCAGGGTGAGGTGTTCGAGGCGCATTCCCGGAGCGGCGGCGATCAGCTTTTCAAAGCGGCGAACCGTCATTTTGTTCAGACCGCCGCGAATATCCTCGAACCGTTTAGCGCCGTCGCTTCCGTCGGGATAGAGATTGCGCACGTTGAGCAGGGTTCGCTCCGAAAACCACAGGTTCAGCCAGGGCAGCTTGGTGGTGCCGTTGAGGTGGGTGCCGTATGGCGAATACCAGGGCTCGGCGAAGGAGATGAGGAGTTCCTTTCCGGTGAAGGAGCACATCCGGATCAGATGCTCGCCCGGGTCGCCGAAGTGTTCCATGGCACCGAGACTGAGGACAATGTCATATTTCTCCGCGCCGGTTGTCTTGGCGAACGTGACGCCATCCACGCCGGCGCGGGCGGCAAGATCCCGGCCGTGAGAGAGCCACTCGTCATTGATGTCCAGCCCGTGTACGCTCCGGGCGCCGGCCAGACGCATGGCGACGGATTGCCAACCCGGGCCGCAACCGTAGTCCAGGACAGTCTTACCCTGAATGCGTTCCAGAAACCGGGGGATCATGCGCGTGGCATAATCCAGCGCGTTGTCCAGTGTATAGGAGACGGTGGGGACGGAAAGGGATGGGGCTTCCACGGGCCGGCAGACCGCCAGCAACATTCTTTCGGGAAGGCGCAACTTCTCGCCGTGGCGAGTCTGGGTGAATGTGAGTGCTTGGCGGTTCATAGGAGCGGGGCCTGGAAAGTAGTATAAGTCAGCATGCGCGATTATTGCGGGCGGGTGAACAGGCGCGGGCTGTAGAGCGGGTCGCCGATGGCGACCATCACCCAGCGCACGGCGTTCTGGGCGATATAAAAGCTGTCGCCGAAATTGTAGCCCGCCCAAAGATGGTCAAAGACGTTGCCGCCGGGGGCGTAGTAGACGGCGTACGGTTCGGTGACGGCTCCCCAGGTTGCGGTGACGCCCTGCTCCAGCATCCGCGGCACCCAGTTTCCTCCCCACCGCACGGCAATATGGCTGTACATTTTGGGGTCGGCATTGAGAGGGGTGCGGATGGTAAGTGCGGTGAAGGATGTAAGTTGGGCGCCCACCGCGCCGGGCACAAAGCGGTAGGAGTCGAAAGCCCCGCCGTACCACCCCCAGGCCCACAGGGCGTTAAGTCCGGGACGGGGCGAAGTTTGCCACTGGTAGCGCGCCGTGCTGTCGGTGGTGAATCGGTCGTCCCAGACCGCGACGCCGGCGGCATCGGTCACGGTCAGGCCCTTGATGGAGAAGCCCCAGCAGTTGGCGCTCAACGAGGCTTTTGTCAGGTTGAGAGGCTTGCCGCTTTTGTCGTCCACGGCAGCGATCTCGACACCGTCGCGATACACGGCAAGGCGGGTGTTGCGCACCGAAAGCCGCAAGGCGCCAAACTGGTTCATCGCTTTTTCGTCCTTCTTCACGGGTACCGCGATGCGCGCCGACACCACGCCATCCACGGTTTTTTCGAGCACGATTTCGTCGCTGGTATTCCATTGTTTGTAGGGAACGAACGGATAGAAGAGGCGGACACGGCTCTTGTCCGAGGTGCTCCCCAGCGTGAGTGTGATGCTGTTGCCCGTATTCTGAACTCCGCCCTCGGCCACTTGAAACGTCAGATCGCCCTCGGCGATGGGTGGAAACGCCCAGGCGGCGGCAGCGGTGGCGCCTTGCGCGCTGACCGCGATCCGCTGCTTTGCGGCTTCATAGAGATACTGTGGGGGCGGTGGAAACGTAGATCCGCAGAGGGCGCCCGCCTGGACGTTCAGCACGGTACTGAAGCCTGCTTGGAGGCTCAATTCCGATGCGGCTTTGATCTCCGCGTCGATGGCGAATTGCCATTCTTCCGGGTGGCGGGTTCCCTGGGAATCGAAGTACCCGATGCCGCTTGTCATGCTGAGCGAGGTCTCGGCTTGGATGGCCTTGTCGACCAGGCCTTTGGCAATTTCGGCGCTCGGTCCATCGAGGCGGGTGACGGCGAACATCTTGAAATTGTTGGCGGCCGCGACGGTATCGCTCCACTCGGCGAAATGCGGGGGACGGCTGCCGGTGGCTGCGGAGTAGGGGTTGCGCAGCGGGGGCTTCTGGTCTTCATGTCCCGCATACATCATGGTGAGCACCGAATCCACGGCAAACTGCTGGCCGATCTTCACCGGCACGCCGTAGGTGGGAACGATGTAGAGGATCTTCTTGCGCATAGCCCCGCCGTTGGCGTCCAGCAACTTGCGTACGGGGTTTTCGATCTGGTCCTTGAACTCTTCCTGCGAGATCTGTTCGGTGGCCAGGGTTTTGAGATGCAAAATGTTGGCGGTGGGGATATTTCGTTTAGCGGCGTAGTACTGGCCCACCGAGACGCTTTCCGGCACGCGTGCATTAACCAGGATGAGGACGCGATCTTTGAGGGGGACGGACTGAGGGAATGCGGCGATAGCGAAGAACAGCGTGCAGAGAACGCGCATGTCATCCCTTCCTTTCCAGGATGGCCTGGCGTAGTTGCAGGTATTTGCCGCCGCCCAGGGTTTTGGCGATGCGCTTGGCTTTCCATAGGGCGCTTTGACGCCAGCAATGCGAGGGACTGCCGGTGGCGAAACCGGCGGACCACTCTGGCGACATACCGCGCTGGACTACGTAGCGGCCCAGCACGCGGCAGCCGCTCAGCACGCCAACCCGGGCGGTAGGCTCGGAGGTGAACAAGGCTTCCACGCCCGCCGCGGCGGCCGATTCCGCCACCTCGCGCGAGTAATATCCGCCGGGAACGGAGGCCACTTTCACGGCGTCGCCAAGCACCCCCGAGAGGCGGGCGATACTCTGCCGCCACTCGTGGTCCAAATCGGCGCGAGCCAGCGCCGCCATACGGGTGGGATGCGAGCAGGAATGGCTGCCGATGATGTGGCCGCGGCGGTGTAGTTCGCGCAACTGCGTTTCCGTCAAGAACCCGGGTGTGCCGATACGGTCCGTGGCGATGAAGAAATGGCCGCGCCAGCCGCGGCTTTCCAGCAGGTCCGCGATGGGGTGATGGAAGCTCACGCCGCCATCGTCGAAGGTCAGCAGGACGGGGCGGCCTTCGAGTTTGCACACGGTGCTCACGGCCGCTGTGGCGGCGGCGATGGCATCCAGGTGGCGAACGAATTCCTCGCGGCGCAATTTGTAAACGTGGGCGCCTTCGCCGGGAAAACCGCTGGACTCGAAATCGCCGTTTTCCACAACGTCGTGGTACATGATGGCAAGCGCCTGCATGGTGTCTCTTTCTATTAGAGATGAATTGGACCGTCGCCGTCACCGCGGTTGATGTGAAACTGGTCGTGGTTGTCACCGGCGGCTTGGGCAAACGCGGGCGAAAGGGCCAGCAGATAGTTGGACGGGCCAGTGCGGAAGCCGCTCTCGAGCAGCGCTCTCGACCAGGCGGCGTGCAACTGGTTGGAGACGATCAAATCGACGCCGCGCTGCTCTAGCAAAATGGCGGTTGCCCGGACAACGGCACCGGCAAATTCCGGCCGGGCCAGGCAATCCACGATGGCGCCGACCCGCATGTCGCCGAACTGCTTGTGGTTTCGCATCTGCGTGTCCAGCAGGACGGCCCATCCCCCGGCAGCCCGCACGCGGAGAAAGCGCGGGTCGGAAGGTGGATAGAGTTGGTCCAGGGTGGCGGCGTCGCGCTGCGCCAGCAGGCCGTAGGCGGGGCGCGCGCGTTCCCAGACTTCATCGGCCCATGGGGCGAAAGCGGGCGCGAGATCTACGGGCGCGGGCGGCAGGCGGCGGGCCAAGCCGAGCGCTTTCATGCCCAGCCAACCGGCGCCGGTGAAGGCGGCGGCGTCGAACGCGGCGCGGCGCAGCGGGCTGCTACGGAGGGCGCGAATGTGGCGCAGGAATCGCCCGGGATGGACCACTTTGAAGTGGAACGGAACGGCGCACAGGGTCCAGCCGAGGCGTTGCAGCATCCGCGGCAGTGGCTTGTCCCATCCGCCCATTCCCAGGGCGTAGAGCCGGGGTTCCCGGCAGAGGGCGTCGCGCACCATGCGCAGGCCCAGCATGGCGTAGGTGCGGTTGATGACCCCTTCGGAAAGCGGCAGCCGGTAGTGGGCCGCGGGGAGGGGGGCGCCGGCTGCGGAGAACATCTGACGGCGCAGGATGTAGCCGCCTCGAACCAGGCTTTCTTCCACCGCCAGAAAAAGTTCCATACCGGGCATCCAGCCCGGGTCGGGAGTTTCGGGAAACTGCTGGTCGGCTGCGGCGCCGCCGGCCAGCAGCCTTTGATTGAATTCGCGGACGGCGGAAACGGCGGGCTGCGCGAAGGGCAGAATCTGGAGAGACATCAGGCGCCGCGCTTGGCGGAAACCAGGCCGGCGAGACACCCGACGGTCTTCGCCTGGTCCATTTCCTCGGGTGAAAACTGGAAACCGTATTCCTCTTCGATCGCCAGCACGAGGTTCAAGTGCTGCACGGAATCCCAGCTCTCGACGGTCTCTGGGGAGGATTCGGAGGTGACGTCAGCCTGTAAAACGTCGGAGGCGATTTCGCGAACACGAGTAAGAACTTGCTCGTTCATAGGTCAGTTTGTTTCATTATGACATTGTGAGGCACAAGGTTCTACTAATGGCGAGAGAGTTGGGGTTGGGCGGCACGGAGCGGCAACTGGCGGAGATTGCGCTGGCGCTAAACCGCGATCGGTTTGAGCCTCACGTGGGCTGCTTCACCGACGGCGGGTTCCGCGCCAGGGAACTGCGCGAGGCGGGGGTGCCGATTCTGGAACTGGGAGTCCGGTCGTTGCTGTCGGGGTCGGTGGTAGCCGGCGCGCGGCGGATGGGCGCGTACCTGGCGCGGCACGGAATCGGGCTGGTGCATGCCTTCGACGTGCCGCTGGATCTGTTTGCGGTGCCGGTGGCGCGGTGGTACCGGACACCGGTCGTGCTTTCGAGCCAGCGCGCGCATCGCCATCTGACGCCGGGCGTGACGCGCCATCTGCTGCGAGTGACGGATCGAATTGTGGACGGGATTGTGGTCAATTCGCGGGCGGTCGCGCGGGAACTGGTGGAGCAGGACGGGGTGCCGCCTTCCATGGTGCGGCTGGCTTACAACGGGCTGGATACGAGGGTGTTCCGCCCGGACGGGGAACGGGCGGCACTCCCGTGGGCCGGGGCGGCGGTGATCGGGACGGTCTGCGCGCTGCGGCCGGAGAAGGGGCTGGGCACCTTGATGGAGGCTTTTCGGAAGGTGAAAGTAGCGCACCCCGGGGTGAAGCTGGTGATTGTGGGGAGCGGGCCCATGCTGGCGGAGTTAGAGGCGGGCGGGGATGCCGATTGCCACTTCCAGCCGGCGGAACGGAATGTAGCGCCGTGGCTGCGGGCGATGGACATTTTCGTGCTGCCTTCCTTATCGG
This sequence comes from Candidatus Solibacter sp., assembly GCA_025361425.1. Classification (GTDB taxonomy): domain Bacteria; phylum Acidobacteriota; class Terriglobia; order Bryobacterales; family Bryobacteraceae; genus Solibacter. The sequence continues at coordinate 6,648 of JANYAH010000362.1, forward strand.
AAGCGTTGTCCAATTCGCTGATGGAAGCCATGGGGTGCGGTTGCTGCCCGGTGGCGTCGGATACGGGCGGGAATCCCGAACTGGTCACGGATGGCGAAACGGGGCTGTTGTTTCCGACGGGCGATGCGGAGGCGCTGGCGGAGCGGTTGGCGCTGTTGTTGGACAGGCCGGAGCACCGGCGCCGGTTGGCGGCGAGCGCGCAGCGGCGGATCGAGCGGCATTTTACGCGCGAGCAAGCGGCGCGCGCGATGGGGGCAATCTACGAGGAGTTTCTGGCGCCGTAGCTCACCGCCTGCCGGTTTTGCGGGGCGGGCAATCTTGCCTGCAGCCGCCTTTCAGCCGGCTTTTTCGGGCAAAGCGCGCGCCTGCCCGCTCCCACTAGCGCCCAATTTGAGTGGTCCTGCCGGGGGCCACGGGTTGTGTGCCCTGGTTCATGCGGTCGGCTGGGGTTCCGCCGGGTCCGGTGACGTTGGGGTTGGGGATCAGCTTCTGCTTTTGCGCGTCGTAAATGAATTCCCACTCCTGGTACAGGGTGCGATCATTGTAGACCTTGACTCCCTCGCCTTCGGCAGTGCTGGCTACGCCGGCGATGCCGCCGCCGATGGTCAGGCCTCCGGGATTGCTTTGCGGCATGCCTCCCGGGCGGGCACTGCCCAGTATGCCGCGAATCATGTCGGCTGCCGCGTTACCCGTGCCCGGCGCCATGCCAGGCTGGGGAAAGCCGGGGGGAATGCCGTTCGACCCTGGCGCGGTCGGATACGGGTAGACTCCGGGCGCTTGTGAATTGATCGGCGGTCCCGGTTGGCCGGGGAGGGGTTGGCCGGGATAAGTGGGTTGGCCGGTGTAGCCGGGCTGGCCGGGCTGGCCGGGATAGCCAGGCTGGGATCCGGTGACCGACCCGCCACCTACGAATGAACCACCGCCGCCCACGAAGGAACTGCCCGGGTTCAAGGTGGCGCCGGGTATTGTCAGGGTGCGGCCACTGGGCATGCCGGGAATACCAGGAATCCCTTGTTGGCCAAGCATTCCCTGCTGAGGAGGAAACCCCTGCTGAGGAGGAATCCCTTGCTGAGGAGGGAACCCCTGCTGTCCTGGAAACCCCTGCTGTCCCGCGATAGTCACGCCGGCTGGATAGGCGGGCTGCCCGGGTTGTCCGGTGGGGTAGCTGGTGCCGGGAAGCGGCGGCGGTCCGTTGTCCGGTCCCTGGCCGGGAAGAGGAGGCACTGTGGAACTCTGCCCGCCCGACAGGTTGGCGCCGGGGAGTGCGTCGCCCGGCATGGTCCCGTTGGCGCCTTCGGTAGTCCGCCGGCGGTCCCGCGCGTTGGCGGCGCCACCACCCGGGGTGGCGTTCTGCGAACTGCCTAGTCCGGCCAATTCACCGACGAATCCGTTGGGCGCCTTGGGCTCTTCCTTGCCGCCCGGGCCATTGGGTTTGGTCAGCTTGGAATCCGTCAGCATGCCGTTCTGGATATGGATGAGGCGCCACTCGTCTTTTCCCGTCATGGGGTCCACGTAGCGGTGGCGCAGGAAGCGCTGATTCTGGAAGCTCTCCAAGTCCTTGATATCGCTGGGGTATCGTTTGGCCTTGGCGACAAAAAGCTGAATGGCCCGTTTGTACTGCTCGCCGCGGTCGATCAGCGTCTGTTCCTTATCGCGCTGCGACTGCATGGCAACCCGCGGAAGCTCCATATACAAGGTGATGGCCACCACGCTGGCCATGAGAAAGACCAGCAAGAGAGCAAAACCTTGCTGGTTCTTGCGACGGTGAGGTCCAAGATGACATGCCAGGAGGCCTGTCTTACGCAGTGCCACCGGCGTCCTCCGAGATCTTGAGAGTTTGTTCGCGTTTCACGTCGGTGTCTTCAATCACCACCGACTCGGCATTGATGCGCACGATTTTGTAACGCTTTTTCACGGTCATGCCCTCGGTGGCGAGAATGATCTCTTCGCCATCCAGGAAAAAAGCGGTCTTCTTGCCATCTATGCGCTTGGCGGCGAGACCATAATACTTCATCGTGATGGGCGGGGGAGGCGGGACCACCGGCGGACCCGGCGGTGGCGGCGGAGGGGGTGCTGCCGGGGGGCCCATTCTCTCCTTCACCTTGGGCACGATTTTGGGTTCGTTGCCGGCTAGGCCTGCCACCAGCTCCGCCTTGCCGAACTGAAATAGATTGCGTTGGCCGCCATCGAGCTTCACGCCTTGCACCTTGGCCAGCAGATCGAGGCGCAGGGTGGGATCGACGGTCCCGGGGTCGATCTGATCTTCCTTGCGTTTGGAGCGCAGCGAGGGGTGAAACTCGTCGCCCCGCGAGCGGCTGGCGGCTCCCAGTTGACGCGGCGGCGTTGTGGGCTGGGAGGCGGGCAGCGGCGCCAGTACGGCAGCGGGCGCGCCCCCGCTGGCCTCATCGGCACGAGTGCGTTCGGTGACGGTGGCTCGCGACGGCGCCACGGGCGCGGTGGAGGAATCCGACAGAAGGTTGGTGTAGACAAAGTAGGCCGCCACTACACCGAGCACGGCGAGCGCCCAAACCGATTTCTTATTCTCGGAACCCAGCTTCATAGTCCGGCTCCCGGCGCCGCGCTTGCGGGAGGCGCGGCGGTGGCCGGAGCCGCGGCGTTTGCCGGAGCCGGCGCGGCAACTTCCCTTTCTGGCGACCCACCTAATCCCTGTTCCTTCACGAAGGTGTCCACCTTCACCGTGACGTTGAGAATCTGCCCGGTCTGCTGGGGGGCGGCCACCATGCTTTCGATGATCAGGAAACGCGGCGACTTGTCCACCAGGTTGACGAACTTGGAGAGCGCGGCGTAGGTTCCCTGGCATCCGGCATTGATGGTCATCATGGCGAGGGTGTCGGAGCCTTCAATCGCTTCCGGGGTCCAGGTGGTGGGCTGATAGGTGATGCCGGCATCCTTGGCGATCTGCACCAGTTCGCCCTGAATGGTGGAGGTCACAATGCGGCGCTCCGTGAAGAACTTCGCCAGGAACTGATCGCCCTGGCTGCGCGCGGTCTCGACCTTTTCCACCAACTTCCGGTTCTTCGAGACCTGCGCCTGCAACTGGGCGAGTTGCTGTTGGAGGACGTTGCGGTCGCGGCGCAGATCCTCCGCGCCGCCGCCAAACGGCTTAAGGGCGACGACGGCGGCCACCAAATTGGCGACCAGGAGAACACCCAGAACCGCGCGCATGGCGACGCGGGGATCCTTCCACTTGAGTCCGGAGAGGCTTCCGGAGAGGTTAAAGTTTCTGGGCATAATTGACGGTAAAGCGGTAGCGGTACAACGGCTCGGCCTGGGAAGGCGGCTGATAAATGTTCTGGGTGACGCCGCCGAACAAGTCCGAACCCTCCAGCGCTTTATAAAACACGATCACCGGCTCGGGACCCTCCGCGCCTACCTGCAAACTCAAGATCACCTGATTGCGTCCGGTGACGTAGGGTTGGATATTGAGCACCTTGACGTTGGCCGGCATGGTTCTTTCAAGGTCGGCGAGAATGCGCGTCCAACTGATGCCTTTGCGGCTCAGCAGGGTATTGAGGAAGACGCTGAGTTCCAACACCTGGGCGTTCTCGGGCTTGCGGATTACGGACTCGAAATCGGCCTGCTGTCTGCCCGCCGCGGCGATCTGGGTGCGCAGTTGCGTGACCTCCTTGCGCACATCGGCCAACTGCGCGCTATCGGCGTTGGCGAGGGTCACGAGCGCGGTGAGCGAAGCCACCAGCAGGGCGCCGGCCGCAAGCGAGGCCACGAACATGGCGCGATCGCGGCGGAAGGGTTGGCTGGCGAGATTGATGGGAATCTTCATTTCAGTTTTGACTTCAATTGTTCCTGGCGATGGACCGCAAATACCCCAACAATCCGGCGTTATTCTCCCCCGGGGTGCCCAGCGGCGACCGCAGTGGCTCCACTTCCACACCCAACTCTCCGGCGAACCGGCTCTCCGCCTCCGCGGTGGAGGCGCCAAATCCGCAGAGCAGTAACTTTTCGGCGCGGCGCCCCAGGTTGTCTTCGATGTAGACGAAAGTGGGCACCAGCACGGCGGCGATATCCTCCAGACCCGGGGAAGGCAATTCCAGGCAGCGCACCAGTTTCAGCTGGATCTTGTCGCGCACCACCACGGTGAGCACGCGTCCGGTTAGCTTGGCCAGAACGCTGAGTCCGGCCTCTGGCGCCAGTTCCAGGGCGGCGAGGCAAGAGGTTGTGACCATGCCGGGATTCATTCCGGCGGTGCGGAACGGCGATTCATAGCGCGACACAATCTCCAGGGGGGCCATGACCACGACGACATCGGTCTTGCCCTTGGCGCCGTTCTGCGCCCAGTAGCTCATGGCGGCCGATTCCACGTCGAAGGGTACGCTGCGCTTGAGACGGAAGCGGATGAGCGAGGCCTGCTCCTTGGGGTCTTTGGGGAACGAGTCGAAATCCAGGACGGAAATGCGCGCGCTGAAATCAGGCAGAATGAGGGTGATATCCCGGCGTTTGCGGGCCGCCTGCGTGCCCGCCAGGCTGCGCACGGCCATCACGAACTCGTCGGGATCGAGGACATTTTCCTTCAGCGGCGAAACGCAGAGCGTACCGGGTTTCAGGGGCAGGAAATCCAACTCCGCTCGGGCGCCAATGCGGGCCGCGGCGATACCGGCTTCGGAGATCTCGAAGGCCATCGCGGGCGGCGCTTCCTGCAATATCGATTTAAGTTTGTCGAACATTACCCCTCAATAAACGTGACCTTGTTGATTTCCCGCAAGGTGGTGATTCCCCGGCGCATTTTTTCCACCGCCGAATCGCGCAGGAAAGTCATGCCGTCTTCCTTGGCGGCGCGCTTGATCTCCGAGGTGGGGCGGCGGTTCAAAATCATTTCGCGAATACCGTCCGTCAGGTCCAGCAGTTCATGAATCGCGGAACGGCCGCGGAAGCCCGTGCCGCCGCACTCGAAGCAGCCGGTACCTTCCATCATCGGCACATCGCGCCATTCATCTGGGTTGAGGCCGCTTTCGACCAGCAGCGAATCGGGATACTTGACTTCGCGCTTGCAGTGCTCGCAGATCTGGCGTACCAGGCGCTGGGCGAGGATGCAGTTGAGCGCGGACACAAAATTGTAGGGCTCCACGCCCATGTTGAGGAAGCGCCCGAGCACGTCCAGCACGTTGTTGGCGTGGACTGTGGTAAACACGAGGTGGCCCGTGAGGGCGGAGTTGATGGCGATCTGCGCGGTTTCCTGATCGCGGATTTCGCCCACCATGATCTTGTCGGGATCGTGACGCAGAATAGAGCGTAAGCCGCGCGCAAAGGTAAGGCCCTTCTTCTCATTCACCGGAATCTGGGTAATGCCCTTGATCTGGTACTCCACCGGGTCTTCGATGGTGATGATCTTGTCTTCGTCGTTCTTGATCTCGCTGAGAGCGGCGTACAGCGTGGTGGTTTTGCCGGACCCGGTAGGCCCGGTGACCAGCACCATGCCATACGGCTCCATGATGTAGCGGCGGAACTTGACCAGGTCGTTTTCCGTGAAGCCCACGACGTCGAGCGAGAGTTTCTGGAACTTCTCGCTCATGGATTCTTTGTCGAGCACGCGCAACACGGCGTCCTCCCCGTGGATGGTGGGCATGATGGAGACGCGGAAATCGATCAGGCGGTTCTTGTAGCGCACGCGGAAGCGCCCGTCCTGAGGGACGCGCTTCTCGGCGATATCGAGTTCGCTCATGACCTTGATGCGCGAGATGATGGTGCTCTGCCAGTCCTTGGAGATGGGCGGCATGGCATAATGCAAAACGCCATCGATGCGATACTTGATGGCCACTTCCTGGTCTCGCGATTCAATGTGAATATCGCTGGCGCGGCGTTCGAGGGCGTTAAAAATCGTGGTATCGACCAGCTTGATGACCGGCGCGATATCGGAATTGGTGGCGGTCAGTTTGTCGATGGAGAGGGTCTCGTCGGAGTCCCCGTCCTCGGCGATGACGTCGAGGGCGAACCCCTCGGTGACTTCCTCCAGGACGCGCTGCGATTGCTCGGTCTTCTTCAGCAGTTCGGAAATCTGCGAGAGAGTGGCCACCTTGACGCGCAGTTTCTTGTTCAGCAGCAGGGTCAATTCATCGATCAGGTTCAGGTTGCGCGGATCGGAGAGGGCGATATCGAGCGTGCCGTTCTGGGCGTGCAGCGGCACGAAATTGTAGCGGAACATCAGATCCACCGGGATCGAGCGGAAAAGATCGTGATCGATGCCCGCTTCCCGCAGATCGATATACTCGCAGCGGTAGCGCGCCGCAATTGCCCGTGCCTGCTCCGCATCTGCCCCGGGTTCCGATAATTTGGTTCTATCCGTCGTCGCCATTCCTTCCACTCATCCTTATCGAATCGTGTCCGCCAGGGAGAAGATCGGCAGATACAAGGCGATCAACACAAACGCCACGAAGCCACCCATGACGATCATGATCGCCGGTTCGATCAGCGACAGCGTGGCCGCCATTTTGGTATTCACATCCTCTTCGAAAAACTCCGCCACGCTGCTGAGCATGGCGGGCAGCGCGCCGGTGGATTCGCCCACCTCGATCATGTCGATGGCCAGCGGGGGGAAAAGCTTGGATTGCTTCAGCGAACCGGAGAGCGGCTGGCCTTCGCGCACGCTCTTGCCCGCGGCCTCCACGGCGCGCTGCAGCAGGCGCGTGCCCAGGGAATCGGCGGCCGTTTCCATGGCCTGGACCAGCGGGATGCCGCCCACCAGCAAGGTGCTCAAAATGCGCGCCAGTTGGGCCACCTGGTATTTTAGCCAGATCTCGCCCACTAGGGGCAGGCGCAACTTTATGCGGTCCAACGTTTCCTGGGCCGAATCGCGCCGCGCCCACCAGCGGAACAGAAAGATGGAGCCGGCGACCGCCGCCGCAAACAATACGATGTACTTCTGCGCCGCGCTGCCGATGGCGATCAGGTACACGGTCATGATGGGGAGTTTCGCCTGCATGCTGCTGTAAAGGTTTGCGAACGTCGGCACCACGTAGGTGACCAGGAAGACCATCAACAGGACCACGAGAACCACCAGCACGCTCGGGTACATCAGCGAAACCATGATTTTCTTGCGCACCGCCAGGGAAAGTTTCTGGTAGTTCACGTAGCGGTCCATGACTTCGGTCAGGCTGCCGCTCTTCTCTCCGGCCATCACCGAGGTGACGTAGATTTTGGGGAAAATGCCCTGCTGGCGGAAGGCCTCGCTCAGCAGTGTGCCGCCGCGTACTTCATCGCGGACCGACTTTATGTAGGGTCCCAGCTTGGGATCGGTCAACCGCTCGGCCAGCAGGTCCAAGGCTTTGAGGATGGGCAAGCCGGCGCGGATGAGGGTGACAAACTGCTGGTTGAAGATGAGGAACTTCTCCAGGTTGAGCTTCTTGCGGCCGCCGAGCAATCCGGTTCCGCCGACGCCACCGGAGCGGGGCTTGATGGAATAGATCAGGAAGCCTTGCTGGGCGTACTTCTCGCGGATTTCCTTCTCGGAGGTCGCGCTGGTTACCTGGTGGTGGATCTGCCCGCGCCCGTCTGCGTACTTGAGCACAAAATCGGCCATTGCTACTGCCCGCCCTCCACCAGTTGTGTCCCTTTAGGCGCCTGAAATTGGAACAACTTACCATCCAATGGGGGGTCCACCTTCTCCTGATCGAGCCGGAACTCCAGCACGGAGTGGTCGAAGCCGGTTACCTTCACCACCTTGATGCGCTGGTCCGGGGCGACCAGGAATTCGACGGCGGAATAGGGCAGGTTGTCGGTTTTGGGCTCCGCGGTAATCCTCATGTCGGGGCCTTCGGGTTTCGCCTGTAGATTGCGGAACTCCTTCTGGAAGTCTAGTCTACCTAGAAGGAAGGCGAGTGGCGCGCGCATGTCGTCGCTCTCTTTGAGCTTCATTTTTTCGGCGCGGTTTTCCAGCGGGGTGTACAGCCAGAGGTATTTCCCGTCACTGACGAAGAGTTTGCCTTTCGGTTGATCGTAGTCCCAGCGCATTTTCCCCGGCTTGCGGAGGACCAGCGTGCCGCTTTCTGTCCTCTTAGCCCGGCCGGGCGGCGTATAGTCCTCATGGAAAAGGACTTGCAGCGTTTTGGTCTTGTTGTAGCGTGCCTCAACGCCCTTCAGAAGCGTATCCAGCGCCGCATCCCCGGCGAAAGCCGACACTGCGAGTAACCCTATCAGGAGCCGAAAAACTCTCACATTAGCTTAGACGCACGCCACCGTCCAAACGTGTAGGGCGAGATGGGGGGCTCAGCTAACGACCTCCCGTTCACCAGCGCTAATCCTTCGGCGGCCGGCGCTGCGTCGCAGCGGGCTTCTTTTTCGGCTTGGGCTTTGCCACAGGCGCCGCTGCCGCCTTCTTGACCAGCTTTTTCTTGGCCGGCTTGCGCTTGGCCGGCCTAGCTTCGGGACTGGCGCTCTGCGCCATGTCGAGGCCGAAAATCTCGGAGAGGTCCTGGCCGGCGAGACGCTTGCCGGCGGCCGGTGCCTGCTTTGACAGCGGAGCCGCCTTGCCCGCGTTGGCGATCAGTTCCATCTCGTCCACCCCACGCAAGCGGAACAGAAGCTCGGGTTGGTGATCGAAGCGGGCGCCGATGCCATACAGGACCGCCGCGACGTGCTTGCACATGTCGGCCCAGTCCGGGCAACTGCACGAAAGCTGGATCTCCCCCGGTGAGGGGAACAGGCCGTGGTTCTGCCGGCAGATCCGCTCCATGACACCCTTGGACAACCGGCCTTGCAGCAACTCCACCAGCGAATCGATCGCGCCGCCGCAATCCTGGCAGATGGATTTCCACTGCGCTTTGGTGACTGGCGCCACTGTCAGCGCGACCTTGTAGAGCTCTGACCCGCTGACGTGGGCATGGATGGCGCCGGGCGTAATCTGCAGATCGACCACCGACCCGTTGCGCACGTAGGTCCGCCCGCGCGGCAGCCGGTTTTCATAGTCGCTGTACCCCTCCAGGTTCTCGCACCAGGCCTTGCCCCAGAAGGTCTTGGCGATGGCGCGGCCTTCAATGCTGACGGGTGAGACGGCATGCCCTTGCTTCTTACGCTTCTCCATCTCGCGCGCAGCCTTGCGGCGCTTCTCCGCCACCGGAACATAGGGCTTCCATCCATAATCGTAAAACGCCATCGATCATGCCTCCTTAAGCGCCTTATTGATATCCAGCGCAACCAGCTTGAGCAATTCGTCGTCTTTCAACTCCGTCAACAGAACGTCGGCGCCCCCCTCCAGTAACTCCTGCGACAGGTGGCGCTTGCCCTCAATCATCTGGTCGATTTTCTCTTCCACGGTACCGCGGCAGACGAATTTATGCACCAGCACGTTTTTGGTCTGGCCAATGCGGAAGGCCCGGTCCGTGGCCTGGTTCTCCACGGCCGGGTTCCACCATCGGTCGAAATGCACCACGTGCGATGCGGCGGTCAGGTTGAGTCCGGCGCCCCCGGCCTTTAGCGAAAGCACGAAGAAGGGCACGGCTTCGTCTTCCTGGAATTGGCGAACCAGGTGCTTGCGCTTCCTGACTTCGGTTTCTCCGTGAAGCACCAGCCCGGGCCGTTCAAAAATCGAGCCCAGGAAAGCGGCCAGCGGTGGGATGACCTCGCGGAACTGGGTAAAGACGAGCATCTTCTCCTGCCTGGCGGCGACCACCTCGGCAATGTCGCGCAGACGCGCCCATTTGCCGCTGTCGCCTTCGCCCCAGGCGCCGTCTCCCAACCATTGCGAGGGATGGTTGCAGATCTGCTTGAAGCGCATCAGGAACGATAGCACCAGCCCTTTGCGCCCTATGCCGCTGGCATCGTCCAGTTGTTCGGCCAACTCCCGTACCGCCTGCTGGTAGAGTCCTGCCTGCTGGCGGCTGAGCGGGCAGAATACCTTGATTTCGGTTTTGTCCGGCAGGTCCGAGATTACTGTCTTATCCGTCTTCAGGCGTCGCAGAATATACGGCCGCACCAGCTCGCGCAGTGGCCCGTAGGAGCCATGCGGCCCGTCGGCCAGACGCTTGGCGAAGCTGCCGAACTGCTTCGCCGTGCCGAGCAGTCCCGGGTTGACGAAGTCGAAAATGGACCACAAATCGCCCAGCCGGTTCTCTACCGGGGTGCCGGTGAGCGCCAGTCTGGCGCCGGCCTTGAGCTTCTTGACGGCGCGGGTCTGTTTGGCATCGGGGTTCTTGATGGCCTGGGCTTCGTCGAGCACGGCCAGCCGCCAGGGAACCTCCGTAATCCAAGGCATGCGGAGCAGCGTGCCGTAGCTGGTGATGACCAGGTCGATGTCGCGCAGCCGTGCCGCTTCAAGAGCCTTCAGTTCGGCCGCCGGCATAGCCGATGGATGGGCGATGAGCGCCTTCAGCCCCGGTGCAAAGCGTTCGATTTCGGCCGCCCAGTTGGCCAGCAGCGAGGCCGGCGCCACCAGCAGGCTCGGTTGCGGCCTGGCGCTGTCCTGGCGCTTGAGCACGAGCAGCAGCGAAAGCACCTGAATGGTCTTGCCGAGTCCCATATCGTCGGCAAGACAGGCTCCGAGACCGAGTTTCGTGAGCAGATAAAGCCAGCGCACGCCCACCTGCTGGTAGGGCCGCAGCACGCCTTGCAACTCATCGCCGGGGTCGATTTGGGCCAACCCCCGCGGGCTGCGCAGACCCTTCAAGGTTTCCGCCAGCCAGGGGCCGGCGACCACTTCCGCCCAGTCGGCGTCGGGCGCGGCGCCCGTATCCTTGGCATCGACCTCCGCGCCGGCCAGCAACCGCATGGCCTCGCCGAAGGCCAGGCCGTTGTTCTGCGCCGAGCGCTCTGCTTCGCCGAAGCGCGCGATGATGCCTTGCAGGTGCTCCCGGTCGAGTTCGATCCACCGCCCTCGCACCAGCGCGAGCCCATCCGTCCTAGCCAGAAGATCGCGGATTTCTTCGGATGTCAGCGGTTCCCCTTCCAGCGTGACTTCCATCCGGAAATCCAGCAGCGCATTCTGTCCCAGCCCCGACGGCGGCTTAGCGCCCACGGTGCCGGTGACTCGCGGCCGCGGCGGACGGTTGCCCCGCCAAGCCGCCGGCATGCGAACCACTACGCCCGCCGTCTCTAGCTGGGGGACGTCTCGGAGAAGCTGTAATGCCTCCCGCGGCGTCCACCGCAGCGGATGAAAAACCTCACCCGCGTCGACCATGGCCTTCAGCCACGGGCACGTCTCCGACGCGCGCTGCACCGGAACCAGCAGAGACAGAAGGCGTTCCTTGTTGGCCGCGCCCGCGTACTCGCGCAGCGCCTGCCCCAGCGGCAGATGTTGCGCCTTGGCCTGCGCCGATAACCGCGTGGTATAGGTGGCGAGAAAGGCGAACGGGGCATCCAAATCCTTGCGGTTCTCGGCAACATTGAAATGCACCCGCCCCACCAGGTTCCATGCCGGATTGCGGTGCCGCAAAAAATCCTGGACGCCGTATTTGGATTCGGACAACTCAACGCCAAAGGCCGCGTCAACTTCCTGCCACAACGCCTGCAGCACCGCGGCTGTCAGATACTCCGCGCCAATCATGGGCGGCGCTGCCAGTGCCATGCGCTCCAGTTCTTCGTCCGGAGGGGCCGCAACGCGCACTCTCTCCGAAGGCGGATCGCTACCCTGCCGGGTGCGGAGCGCGGTCACGTAGTGCGCCCCGAATTCGCGCCAATAGGAGTGCAGCGGTGGCAGCGGGGTTCCGGTTTCGTCCGCTCCCAGCAGCAGAAGCCCGTGGCCAGATCCGCGTTCGAAAGCCTTCAGCAAACGGTCTCGAAGCCCGCTGTCAAGATGCGGTGCGTCGGCGTCGTGAGTCAAGACCAGCCGGCCGTGTGGAGTGAGGCCCAAACAAAGCGGGAGAGAATCCATGTGCGGACCCTTCAGCTTAGCAGGCGACCGGGTGGGGTGGATTCAATTTGGCAGGGTCGGTCAGGGTCGGCGCCGCGCATTGAGCAGGCGAAACCGCCGGTGGTTTCGTCTGCCCAATGACACCATGCGCGCCGGGGTTAGCGGACGGAGATGGTGACGCCTGGCTGGCTCTGGTTGCCTCCGATGGTGACCACAATGAACTGGTCGCCGGCCGCGATATTGGTCGGGACCGCTACGTTCAACTGCATGAGGCCAGAGATGAATCCGGGGGCTTCGCCGGCGAAGCTCCAGTTGGCTGGCTGACCGCCGATGGTGACGGAAATGGGCAGCAGCGGCGCGGGGGTGAGGGGCTGCGGAGCCGCAGCCACCGTGGTCACCTTGCCGGTCACACCGGCCGGCGAGGTCTCGCCTTCACCCGTGACGTAGACCACCACGGTGTCGCCCCGGGTGGCCGGGAAGGCCGCGGAGTTGGGGGTGGTGCTGTCGGAATTCAAAATGGCTCCGGGACCAGTGCCTGAAGAGCTGGCGGTAAACATTCCCGGCGCCGTGGTGGCCACATTCACCGCTACGCCATTGGATGTCTGGCCGAGGAACTTCACCAGGACGGTGGCGGTAGTGAACAACTTGAGCTCATAAGGCACCACGGCGGATACCTGCGAAGCGCTGACGTAGATCATGGGGCAGGCAAACCCGTTGATCAGCACCTGCACGCCACCCATGGTAGTGGAGAGCTTGCCGGAGGAATCGAGTGTGATGAGAGACACCGCGGTTGCCGGGCCGATGGGGTGTGTGGGGTCGCTGGCGAAGAGAGTGATGATTTCTCCGGGCGCGATGGACCCGACGGCGTAACTGGCCGCGTTGGTCACCTTGGTGATGGTGGGCAGCGGGACGGTTACGTTCAGGGTAACGGTGACAGTGCTGGAACCGGGCGCACTGCCGGTGCCGGCCACGAGTATGGTGCCGATGTAGCTGCCGGTGGAGAGGCCGGCCGGGTTGATGGAAACGTTCACCGTCGCGGGCGTGGTACCGGTGGCGGGCGAGACCACCAGCCAATTGCCGTTGCTGGATGGCGTGGCGCTGAAGGCCAGCGCGGCGCCGCCGCCGGAAACGGTGAGTGGTTTCGCGGCCGGTACGGCAGCGCCGGCGCGGTAGTCGAAGGTGAATGTGGTGGGCGTGGCGGTAACGGTCGTCGCCCCAGTCAAGATGGTCAGATACACTGGAACGTTAACCGGGCTACCGCCGGTGGGCGTAATGAGAATGTTGCCGAGGTACGAGTTGGGCCCCAGTATGCCCGTATTGACCGAGACCGTCAAGTTAGTCAACGGAGTCGTATTAGTGCCGCTGGCATTGGTGGAAAGCCAATTGGCGCCGGTTGTCACCTGCACGGTGAAGGGGACGCCGGCAGAGCCGGAAGCGCTGTTCACTTTCAGGGTTTGGGCTGCCGGGTTAGACCCGGACGGCGCCGAGAAGGTGAGCGACCCGGGCGTCACGTTGACGTCGCTAGGGCCGCCGGTGCCCCCGCCGGTGCCACCGCTGCCGCCGCCGTTGACCACCAGGAGGATCGGAATCGTGGTCGGGCTATTGGCAGCGCCCGTCTGGCTGACCGCGACGGAACCGCTGTACACGCCCGTGGTCAATCCCGTTTGATCCACCTGAACCGTTATAGACCTTTCGTCGTGGGTCACCGCGATCCAGCTATTGTTGGACACAGCGGTGATCGCCAGCGGATTGAGAGTGCCATCGGAGCTGCTGAAATATACCGGCTGGACGGCGGGATTCCCCTGGCCGGTCTGCGCGGTAAAGATCAAGTCGCCCGGGGTGGGAAGCAGAATGGCTCCAGTCACGACGGTCAGGGAAACCTTGATGCTCTGGGTGCCGCCGGCTGTGTTGATGGTAATGATGCCGCCGTAAATGTCGGCGGTCAGGCCAGTGGCGTCCAGAGTTACAACAGGCGCTTCACTGGCATTGGCCGGGTTCGGCAGCGAGGTGCCGTTCGAGGGAGTAAGTTTCAGCCAATTGCCGCCGTTGGTGGTGGCAATGGAGGACGACCAGGCGCCCTTCGGTCCCGTGATGACCAGCTTTTGCCGGGCGACGAAATTGGTCGGGTCGGTGCCGAGTTGGTAGGAAAAGTTGAGAGCGGTTGGCGCCACCGCGGTAGTGCCGGTTCCGCCGCCGCCAACCACCATGGTTACGGTGAGCGTGGCGGACTGCGCCCCCACCGCCACCAACAAGGTGCCGGTGTAGGTGTTGGCCACCAATCCGGCCGGATTGCCAGTGACTGTGAAGCCGAGAGTCCCCCCGGGCGCGACGCTAATGTTGGTAGGGAGCTGATACGTCATGCCGGTGGGGAGGGTTCCGGACACCGAAAGGTTCCCGCCGACGCTGCTGGTCACATTGACGGTCTGGCTCTGCGGAATACCGTTCAACGGGGCGGCCAAAGAGACGGGATTGGGGGTGACGGTGAGCGCCGGCCCATTGCCGCTGGTCACATTAAGGGTAACGGCCACCGAGATCTGGTAATTTCCAGCCGAATCGTAGATATCGACCCTGCCAGGGTATTGGCCTGCCGGCAAGGCGTTGGCTGAGGTATCGAGCTTCAGCGCGAATGGGGTACCCACGCCGATTCCGGTGAGAGACGTGACATCGGCGACGCTGCCGGCAGATACTCGCAGCCAGCCATTGCCGCTGTAGGCGTTTACGCCATAGGTAAACGATCCACTGGTGGAGTTGACCGTGATCGCCTGACTCGCCGGGTAGACCCCGCTGTTGATGACGAAATTCCACCCGACGGCGCCTGGGGTCGCAATCCAGGCACCATTGGTGACGCCGGCGCTCACCGCGAAGGTCACAGGAATGGTTAGCGGCGTGCCAGTCGATGGCGTTACGATGACGCTGCCCTGATAGGTCAATCCGGACGTCAAACTGGTCCCGTCCGCGGTGATGGTGAGAGTGCTGCCACCGCTCGAATCCAGGGCGCTAGCGAACGGAGAAACGCTCAGCCAGTTGGCCGCGCCGGAACTCACTGACGTGCTTTGGTTAATAGTGATGGTGCTCACACTATTGGTTGTGATGTTGACGGTGGTGGAGGCCGGGCTGTTCACGGCCGCGGTCAAATTCACAGTGGTCGGGGAGGCGGTGAGGGTAGTACTACCGGTGCCGCCACCGCCTGTACTGTCAAAAGTCACCGCAATCGTCACGGCCGCGACGCCGGATGGAATGGTCGGCATCAGCGTGACCGTGGCCGACGCCCCACTGTTCACTCCAGCAAAGGAATCGTTCCGCAGGCCGAAAGTCAGGTACGCCGTGAGCGCCGTGCTCGTGGTGCCGCTTGGCTTGACTCTCAGCCAATCTCCGGAGGAATTACCCATCGGATACGAGATTGCGGCCACGTAGGTGATTGTCGTCCCCGCGGGGAAACTCGTCACGGAGGCGGGGAAGGAACCGGAAGTCCCAATCGTCACGGTGGCGGGGGCGACTAGTGTGGGCGTCACTGCCCAACCGGGCGCTGCCATCAGCAACGCGACTACAAATAAAAGAGCGGAAGTCTTGAAAAGTTTTTGAGCGGTGTCCATAATTTGTCCTCGGCCAAGTTGATCATACAACAACAGCTTCCTGCCAAACAGACCCTATGCTCTGTTTCAGCATTACAACAAGGGAGATACGGACGCGGCTATTTGTATCCTAACCCTATTTCAGTATTTTGAAAAGGTTACTGTAGTCGTCCGTCCACAATCGCACAGTTCTTTTGGAATCCAGCGGCGCCGAATTACTCAGAACCTCCCCCTTAAATCCAGTTGCAGGTGAGGTAATCAGCACCCATGTGGCGCCAAAAACTCCCTGCGTATCGTCGTCGTCGGTGTCCACCACCCGGGCGAGTTTTTGGGTGGCATGCACCTCTCCCTCCAGCACCGGCTGGAGATTCAAGTAACGGTTCGAAATGTGAACCGCGAGAATGCCATCCGGCCGGAGGTGGCGGAAATAGAGTTCCATCGCCTCTTTGGTCAACAGGTGGACCGGGATGGAGTCGCTCGAAAATGCGTCGACCGCGAGAACGTCGAAATTCTGCGCGTTTCCGTCCTTCAACTCCTGCTCCAGCGACAAGCGCGCATCGCCCATGGCGACGTCCAGCTTGGCCTTGCAATCCGCCAGGTAGAAGAATTCCTTTTTCGCCAATTCCAGAACCAGCGGATTGATCTCGTAGTAGCGTATGTAATCGCCCAGCCGCCCGTACGCGGCCGTGGTGCCGGTGCCCAAACCAATCACACCGATGCGAATCGCGCCGGCCTGCTGTTTGTCGCGGATGGCCAGCCCGATTCCAGTATTCGGCCCGTAGTAGGTGGTGGGCAGGTTGCGCCGCGCGATATGGAGATATTCCTCGCCGTGATTGATGGTGCCGTGGGTCAGTGTACGTGTCTCTTCCAAAGAACCCGGGTCGCCCGTATCCTTAACTTTCAGTCCGCCGTAAAAGTTACGGACTAATAAGCGGGATCCGCTGACCATCTGTCTGATTTGCCACCCCACGAATCCGGCCAATGCCAGCGTCAAAACGGCGGTCACGACGACGCCGGGCCATCGCCGCACCCACTTAAGTTCCACATCCTGACGGAGCACGTAGGCAACCAATGCCGCACAGGCAACCAGACTGACAGGCATTTCGTACAGGGCATTCAGGAAATGCGGCGCAAGAAGGGCCACCAGTAACCCGCCCAGCGCCCCGCCCGCGGACATCATGAGATAGAAGTGAGTGAGGTATTTCGGGTCGGGCTTGAGTCGGGCCAACTCACCGTGGCACACCATGCAGCAGGTGAACAGTCCCAGTGAAAACAGGAATACGGCAATCGCCACCGCTGGAATGTGGGTCTTCCCCAGTAACGGCAGCGTCAAATCCATGCTCTTATCCAGCGTGTCGTTTAGCGTGTAGGCCATGCTGCCCAAGGCCACGGCGAGCAGTTGGAGGTACGGGTTGCGCCGGTACCAGCCGTCGCCCTCGAAGCAGAGGATAAAGGTGAGCAGGTAAATGCTCAGCGGCAGCACCCAGAGGAAGGGAATGGCCGCGACGTTCTGCGAAAGGTGATTGGTGATGGCGAGCAGCAGCACCGAAGCCACCGCGGGGAGCAGCAGCCACATCAGGTAGGTTTTGGCGACCGGCGCCATGGCCGCCGCAGGCGCCACTTGGGCCTCGGCTTCCATCCGTTGGGCTTCCGGTTGCGGAAGCGTGCCTGCCGCGGCCGGGTTTGATTTGAACGCGGTAAACGCGCACAGAGCGACGAAAAGCCCATAGCTCCAGCTCCACATACCGGATTGCTGGTGGCTGGTGAAGGACGGTTCGAACAGGACCGGATAGCTGAGTAACGCGAACATGGAGCCGGCGTTCGAGAGGGCGTACAAACGGTAGGGCATGGCGCCGTGGAAGCGCCGCGTGTACCAGGCCTGCAATAGCGGCCCGGTAGTGGACAGCAAAAAGTACGGCAGCCCGATACTGACCGCCAGGAGGCCGAGGATTTGCAGCGTCGGTTCCGCGGCGGCGCCCGACGGCTTCCACGACGCGTTGGGGTAGATGGGGAGCGCCAATGCACTGACCACCAGGAGGCTCGCATGAAGCAGCATCTGGGCGCGCGGTTTGAGATAGCGGATGACCGCATGGGAGTAGAGGTAGCCCAATAAGAGCGCCATCTGGAAAAAAAGCAGGCAGGTGGTCCAGACGGCGGCGGATCCGCCGAACCAGGGCAGGATGATCTTGGCAATCACAGGCTGCACCTGGAAGAGTAGGAAGGCACTCACCAGAATCGTCAAGGCGTAAAGAATCATGGGAAAAAATTTGCTCCGAACCTTATTTGTACGCTGCCACGCCCGTAATCTTTTCGCCGATCACCAGGGCGTGGATATGGTCCGTTCCCTCGTAAGTCTTCACGGATTCCAGGTTGCAAAGGTGACGCATGATTGAATATTCGTCGGTGATCCCGTTGGCGCCGAGCAGATCGCGGCTGATGCGCGCGCAATCGAGCGCCATGGCGACGTTGTTCCGCTTGAGCATGGAAATGTGTGCCGGTTCAAGCTTGTTGCGATCCTTCAGGCGTCCAGCCTGGACGGCCAGCAGTTGCGCTTTCGTGATCTCGGTGATCATGCCGGCGAGTTTTTCCTGGACGAGTTGGTGCGAGGCAATGGGCCGGTCGTCAAACTGTTTGCGCAGCACCGCATAGGCGCGCGCGGTTTCGTAGCAATCCATGGCCGCGCCGATCACGCCCCAGCCGATTCCATAGCGCGCCTGGGAAAGGCAGGAAAGCGGCGCCTTGAGCCCCTTGGCCCCAGGCAGGCGGTCACTCTCCGCCACGCGGCAATCGGCGAACGCCAGGCTGGAAGTCACCGAGGCCCGCATGGACCATTTGCCGTGGATGTCCGATGTTGTGTATCCCGGCGTGCCGCGCTCCACCAGGAAGCCGGCGAGGCCCTCTGGGGCGCGCGCCCACACCACGGCCACATCCGCCGTGCTGCCGTTGGTGATCCAGGTCTTCTCGCCATTCAGCACCCAGGCATCGCCGTCGCGCCGCGCCGTGGCGCGCATGCCGGCGGGGTTAGATCCGAAATCCGGCTCGGTCAACCCGAAGCACCCGATGGCCTTACCGCTCTGCAGGGCGGGTAGCCACTTCTGCTTCTGCTCCTCGCTGCCGTACGTATGGATGGGGTACATGACCAGCGCGCCCTGAACGGAAACAAAGCTGCGCACGCCGGAATCCACGCGCTCCAGTTCCTGCATGACCAGGCCGTACTCCGTATTGCTCATGCCGGCGCAGCCGTAACCTTCCAGATTGGCGCCCAGGAAGCCGAGTTCCGCCATCTCCGGCACAATCTCCGCGGGAAAGCGCCCGTCACGGTAGCAATCGCGAATCAACGGCAGAATCCGTTCCTCGGCGAACCGCCGCGCGGTCTGCCGTACCATCAACTCCTCTTCGGTGAAGAGCGAGTCGACGCAAAAATAGTCTACGCCCCGAAAAGCCATTTTGAATTCTTTCCTCCCTATTTGAACACGGTACGGGCCAGGCATGCGGCAGGCGTGCCCAGGGGCGTGAGGGAAGAGAAACGCGTGTGCCCGCGCACCGTCAGAAGACGAATTTCATCCCCAATTGTATCTGTCGCGACGAACCCAGATCGCCGCGCACCGTACGGGTGGCGGTGATCTGCCCGAACTGCGCGCTATTGAAGGTGTTGATGGGCTGGCCCAGGTTGGGATGGTTGAAGAGGTTGAATACCTCTGCGCGGAACTGCAATTGCCGGCTCTCGTGGATCACGGTGGTCTTGGCCAGAGAGAAGTCCACGTCCTGGAACGCCGGGGCGGTCAGGATGTTACGCCCGGCGTTGCCGAAATGCCCGCGTTGGTTGGCCACGAAGGCCGCTTTGTTGATCCACTGTGCCGGATCCTTGGCGGCTGGGTAGAGCGCTTGGACATAGACGTAATCCGGCCGGTCAAAGGCCTTCAGGCTGCCGGAATTCAGCGTCGACATGATCGGGCTGAACGGGTTGCCGGATTGCAAATTGACAATCGGCGCTACGCTCCAGCCCTGCACCAGGCGGCTGAGTGCGCCCTTGGCCTGGAAGGGCAACTGATACACCAGGCTGGCCACGTAGCGGTGACGTGCGTCGAAATCTGAGAGGGCATGCTCCAGGCCGAGGTGGTAAGCGTCCTGCACCTGCGGGTTGCTGCTGCCCACCGAGTTCAAATCTATCGATTTGGATAGAGTGTAGGACGTGGTGAAAGTGAGGCCCCGCGAGAAGCGCCGGTTGGCGCTGACCCACAGGGAATTGTAGTTAGAGCGGGAACTGCTCTCATTCATATTGATAATCCCCCAGGTGGTCAGCGGGCGGACGCTGTTGACTCCCTGGTTGACGTCCCGCACCAGGCGCAGGCGGCGCCCTTGCGAGCCAACGTAGCCGATCTGGAAGACCGTGCCCTTGGCCTCGTGCTGCAGGTTGAAATTGTACTGGAAGACG
Source organism: Candidatus Solibacter sp. (assembly GCA_025361425.1). Taxonomy (GTDB): domain Bacteria; phylum Acidobacteriota; class Terriglobia; order Bryobacterales; family Bryobacteraceae; genus Solibacter. The sequence continues at coordinate 26,470 of JANYAH010000362.1, forward strand.
CGGCCGCTGCGCATATTGGGCGCCACCGCGTTCGCGTCGAAGATGGCTGGACCGCCGCCGGGCAGGTTAAAGGGCGAGGTCAGGTCGATATTGAGCGGCTTCTGCGGCGTGCTGGTGAAAGTAACCGAACTGGAAAACGGCGGGTTGCTGCCCAGCGGCGTGATGATGTTGGTCACCGGCTGGTCATAGTAGAGGCCCACACCGCCGCGCACCGCCGTCGTGTTCTTGGCGCCAGGGTTGAAGGCGAAGCCGAAGCGCGGTCCGAAGTTGGTGAACTCGCGCGCGTACGGCCGGTCCCACCCTCCGCTCCCCAAGGCGAACAGCTTACTCTGCGTGAAGTCGAAGACGGAGAGGCGGCCGTACTTCTCCGACGGCACACCGTTGTATTCCCAGCGGATGCCGTAGTTGAGTGTCAGCCTGGGGCTGACCTTGTAGTCGTCCTGGGCAAAGAAGCTCAGCGCGTTCACTCGCAGCGCGGGGTTGGCGGCTACAGTCTGCTGGGTGGTGGACGTGGCCACGCCGTTCAGGAAATCGGTCAGTGTGGCGAACGTGAGGGTGCCGCCGGTTCCGCCATTAAAACTGTTATTGCGGAAGCGCCGAAACTCCGTGCCGAACTTCAGCGAGTGGCGGGATTTCACCCACGTCAAGGCATCGCTATACTGCATCGTAGTGTCGCCGCGTCCCTGGGGGAAGCCGGGAATGCCGCCGAACGCCATGCCGCCGGAAATGGCGATGCGCGGCAGTATCGTGGAGAGCGAGTTGATGCCGAATTCCGTCGGGTTCTGTAAGGCCTCCGCGAGGAAGTCTATGCGCACGCGGTTGAGCCCGGCGTGGAAATCGTTGGTCAACGTGGGAGCCAGCAGCCTCGTATAACCTATGGCCAGGAAGTACCGCTTGGCCGGACGCGAGTCGCCCGCGCCCGCCAGGTTGCCACCCTGCAGGTTGGGTTCTGTGCGCTCATCCCGGTTGGAGATGAACGTGCCAAAGAGGAAATTGCGCTCGTTGATGGTGTGGTCGAGCCGCCCGCTGAACTGGTTCAGCGTGCGCTTCTTGGGAACCGCCCCGGTAAAGAAGCCGTCGGCGCCGCCGGCCGGAACCAAAGTGAGTAACTTGGCGATCACCGGATTAGTGACGCCGGCGCGCTGCCCGGCACTGGGAACGGCCGTGCGCAGGCTGACGGATTCGCGTCCCTGACGGCCTTCGTAGCTATGGTAGAAAAACGTCTTGTTGCGCCGGATCGGGCCGCCCACGGCGTAACCGTAGATGTTGCGCTTAAAGGGCGCGATGGGGCGGCTGCCGGCGTCGAAGAAGTTCTTGGCGTCGAATTTTTCGTTGCGCACGAATTCGTAGGCCGTGCCGTGCAACCCGTTGCCTCCCTGCTTGGAAACGGCGTTGATGATGATCCCGGCGTTGCGCCCGTATTCGGCGCTGAAGGCGTTGGTCTGCACCTTGAATTCCTGGATCATGTCGACGTTGGGCTGGAAGGTGATCTGGTTCTGCACCATGTCCGACAGGTTGATGCCGTCGAACAGGTAGTTGGTGGAATCCTCGCGCGCGCCCGATGCGTTGATGCCGCTCGCGCCGATGCCGCTGGGCGCGGCCAGGAAGGTGCGGTTGCTGGTGGAGGGCACCACGGTGCCCGGCGTCAACAGCGCAAGGTCCAGAAAAAAGCGCCCGTTGAGCGGGATCTCAACAATCTTCTTGTTCTCAATCACCTCGCCGACACTGCTGTTCTCTGTCTGCACGCCCATGCTTTCGCCCTGCACGGTAACCATGGTCGTGGAGTCGCCCACTTCGAGCGAGGCATCCACGCGCCCGCGCTGATCCACCGCCAGCGCGACCGTGTCGCGCCGGTACGTGCGGAAGCCGGATTGTTCCACCTTCAGCGAATATCCGCCCGGACGCACCACGGAGAACTCGTAGTTGCCGTTCTCATCGGTCTGCGTGGACTGGCTGACTTTGGTTGCGGAATTGACAAGAGTGACGTGGGCGCGTGGCACCAAGGCACCCTGAGGATCTTTGACGGTTCCCACCAGCGACGAGTTCTGCGCGGCAAGGGGCAGAGATACAAGCAACAAAGCCGAAGTCGCTAGCAGGGCGGTTTTGACAGCTTGCATGGAAAACCCCCTACGAATTTTGATTGCACTATCATGCCACGCTACGGACCGCGGTGCAAATCGGCGCGCGGAAGTTCACAGTTTGCATCCGGCGCCAGTCACTTCTCCCAAACCTGCGAATCCAGCGGCAATTGTGGGGCGGGTCCCCCTGGACCCGCGGCCGCAGCAACGATATCCACATCATGCAAGGTGCGGCAGCCCCCTAGACGCGCTCCCCTGGGAATCAGTATCCTGTACTCCATGCGCGTATCCGTGCCCTTCCTCCTCACCGCCTTCGCCGCGTCTCTTCAGGCCCAGCCCGCGGACCTCGTCCTCCGCAACGGCAAGATCGTCACCATGAACCCCGCCGCGCCCACCGCTCAGGCCATCGCCGTCCGCGCCGGCAAGGTCACCGCCCTCGGTGCCGACCGCGCCGCCGCCCAGTGGATCGGCCCCCACACCAAGGTCATCGATCTCCACGGCATGCTCGCCATTCCCGGCTTCATCGAAGGCCACGGACATTTCACCGGCGTCGGCGAATTCCGCATGGGCCTCGACCTCCGCGAAGCCCGCACCTGGGACGACATCGTCGCTCAGGTGGCGCGCGCCGTCAGACAGGCCAAACCCGGCGAATGGATTGTCGGCCGCGGCTGGCACCAGTCCAAGTGGACCGCCCCGCCCACGCCCAACATCGAGGGCTTCCCGCTCCACGATTCGCTCGACAAGGTCTCGCCCAACAACCCCGTAATCCTCACCCACGCCAGCGGCCACGCTGCTTTCGTCAACGGCAAAGCCCTCGATCTGGCCGGCGTCAACCGCCAGACGCCCAACCCTTCCGGCGGAGAAATCCTCAAGGACGCCAAAGGCGCACCCACCGGCCTGCTCCGCGAACGCGCCCAAGGCGTGGTCGGCCCCGCCCGCGCCGACTACGAATCCAAACGCACCCCCGCCGACCGCCTCGCCGAAACCAATAAAGCTATCCGCCTCGCCATCGACGAATCCCTCTCCAAAGGCATCACCACATTCCAGGACGCCGGCTCCTCCCTCGCCACCGTGGACATCCTTAAAAAGATGGCCGACTCTCACCAACTCCGCATGCGCATCTGGATGATGCTGCGCGCCTCCAACAGCCAGCTCGCCGCCAATCTCGACCGCTACAAGATCATCGGCGCCGGCGGCGATTTCTTTACAGTGCGCGCCATCAAACGCGCCATCGATGGCGCCCTCGGCCCCCGCGGCGCCTGGCTCCTCGCCCCCTACACCGATAAGCCGGATAGCAGCGGGCTCAACACCGACGACCCGGCCGACATTCGCCAAACCGCCGAACTCGCCATCCAGCACGGCTTCCAGCTCTGCGTCCACGCCATCGGCGACCGCGCCAATCGCGAAACCCTCAACATCTTCGAGGACGCCTTCAAAGCGCACCCCGATAAAAAGGACCTCCGCTGGCGCATCGAGCACGCCCAGCACATAAACCCCGCCGATATCCCCCGCTTCGGACAACTCGGCGTCATCGCAGCCATGCAGGGCATACATTGCACCTCCGACGCGCCTTACGTTTTGCTACGCCTGGGCCCGCAACGCGCCGGGGAAGGGGCGTACGTGTGGCAAAAGCTGATGAAGACCGGCGCGGTAGTGGGCAACGGCACCGACGCGCCGGTGGAGGATGTGAGCCCGCTGGCCAGCTTCTATGCGAGCGTCAGCCGCAAGCTGAAGGACGGCACGGTTTTCTACCCGGAGCAGCGCATGTCGCGCGTGGAAGCGCTGCAATCCTACACGGTCAACAACGCCTACGCGGCCTTCGAAGAGAAGCTGAAAGGTACGCTCGAGCCCGGTAAACTGGCCGACATCACCGTTCTCTCGCGCGACATTATGACCATCCCCGAAGACGAAATCCTGGCCACCGACGTGGTCTACACCATCGTGGGCGGCAAGGTCGCCTTCGACCGCACCGCGGCTTGGCGGTGAGCGGGCGGCACAGCTACCTGCGTGCCAGACGGCGCCGCGCCAGCCCGAGCGCCAGAATCCCGCACCCCAACAGGACCACGCTGCCCGGTTCCGGCGCACCTGTATCGGCGATCCGCTGCGCGGTGACAAAGACTCCGTCCTCTGCCTGGGCGGGAAGGTTTCCAGTGTAGGCCGCGGCGGCAAAGCTGGTGCCGTTGTATGTGATATCCCATGCCGTGGAACCGCCGCTCTGTTCGCTGGTGCTCAGCAGATGCCCCCCCAGTGACTGTGCCAGGAACTGGGACGCCGACACTTTTTGGATGTTGAACGGGTAGCTTGCCGCGTAATAGCCTTCCAGCGGATTTCCAGACAGGCCAATATCCAGAGGCACGAAGTTTACAGTTTCGAGCGACGGGATTGTCAGCCCACTGTCAATCACAGCGCCGCCCGGGGTGATCACGCGCAACTTCCCGCTGCCCTCGGAGGTCACCACCAAATCGCCTCCCAGAGCTCCCCAACCCGGTGCGCCTACCGGAATGATGTCCAATCCTTCGGTGTCTTCGCCAGTGCTCGCGATCAGCGTTGCGACACCAGTACTGGTCACCGAGTAGATGCTCCCCGTGGTTGTGACCACCAGCAACTTGCCCCCGAAACTGCTGCCCGGGTCGAACAACATGCCACGCACACCGCCATTCAATCCGCTCACGAACAAGGACGGGCTTCCGCCGGCGTCGGCGTATCGATAGATATCGCCGCCAGTGCCGGCATAGACCGTACCGGCGGCGAACCCACCTTGGCCTAAGGAGCCGGCCACGGCGATTTCGCCCCCGCCTGTGGGAAGTGGAGCGCCAAACTTCTGCGCGCTGCCCCCATTCAGGTCTGTCGAGTAAAGCTGGAGGTTGTTAATCCCAACATAGACGCTCCCGACGAACTTGTCCCCGGCGTAGGTAAAACCGATGGTAGCGTTTTGTCCCTCCACTGCGCTGATGGCCGCGCTCGAGACGAATGTGTTGAAAGTGATGGTGGCGCCGAAACAGGTCATCGAAAGACACGCCAGCAGCACTCCGCAACGTAATTGACACCTTCTCATGCTGTTCCCCTCCGGACTCATCGCGCTGCCCCCATTGAGCACCATAGGTGGGAACTCAACTTGCAGCGCGGTGAGAAAAAATGCTTCCCTCCATGGGCGACGCCCAAGGTTGCACGATTATAACTTGTTCGTATTGCCCTTTTCAATAAAAAACTTTTTATCAAGTACCATGACCCTTCTCATCTGTTACGAGCTGCTTCCTGGCGCCAATCCAGACCGGCCCGTCGGCCTCCTCGACCGAGCGCCATGGTGGCCGGCTTGGTCATCGAGTTTCCACCTGCTGAGGCTGCGCTAGTGGGATAGGTCTCCTCGCTCCTCCTCGCCTGTCGACTGAACCGCGCCGTTTAGTATCCTAATCTCTTAGGGAGGAAATCTCATGACCATCGCCGATCTTGCCCGGATTGCAGGACGCACTTACCCCGCGCGGCGCCGCACGCAGAATTTGGTGGGGGGCGCGAGCCCCATCCAAGCCGCCAATTTCTCCATCGGCAACGTCACCCTGGAGCCCAACGGGGGGCAAGTGCCGTGGCACAACCAGGAGCAGGAAGAGGTCTACTTCATCATTGAAGGCACGGGGGAAATGTGCCTGGGCGAGGAGCGCATGACGCTGCACGCCGGGCAGGCGGTCTACATACCGCATCAGGTCTTCCATCAGTTGACGAATACCGGCGACACAGCGCTGCGCATGCTCTACTGCTACGGACCCGCCGGCGACGTGGCCCACTGGCGCCAGGAACTGGAGGGCACGCTCCCCCGAGCCGGCGTCGATAGCCCCGCGCTGCCCGCCGGAGCCCACCCGCAATGCACCGAGAAACCGAAAGCGTAACCCAACTCCATGAGCGATAAAACCATCCACTCCGTAGGCATCATCATGAACGGCGTCACCGGACGCATGGGGTTGAACCAGCACCTGCGCCGGTCCATCTACGCCATCATGAAGCAGGGCGGCGTCCAGCTTGGCCCGAGCGAGACCATCATGCCGCAGCCGATTCTGGTGGGCCGCAACGCCGCCAAGCTGGAGGCTATCAGCGCGGACTGCGGCGGCATCCCGTGGACCACCGATCTTGATCGCGTCCTCGACAGCCCGGACTATTCCATCTATTTCGACTCGCAGACCACCGACCGCCGCGCCGCCGACGTCAAAAAGGCCGTCGCCAGCGGCAAGCACATCTACTGCGAGAAGCCGGTTTCGAACAGTCTCGAGGCCGCGCTGGAACTGCTCTCTTTAGCGGAAAAAGCAGGCGTCAAGCACGGCGTGGTACAGGACAAACTCTGGCTGCCCGGCCTGCTGAAACTGAAGACGCTGATGGACCTGGGCTTCTTCGGCCGTATCTTCAGCGTGCGCGGCGAATTCGGCTATTGGGTCTTCGAAGGCGACACCGTCCCCATACAGCGCCCCTCCTGGAACTATCGCAAGGAAGCGGGCGGCGGCATCATTTTGGACATGCTCTGCCACTGGCGTTACGTTTTGGACAACCTTTTCGGACCGGTGAAGGCGGTCTCCTGCCTGGGCGCCACCCACATTCCGACGCGCTGGGACGAAGCCGGCAAGCCGTACAGTTGCACGGCCGACGATTCGGCCTACGCCACTTTCGACATTGCGGGCAAAGACGGCGCCATTGTGGCCCACTTTAATTCGTCCTGGGCCGTCCGCGTGCGCCGCGACGACCTGCTCACCATCCAGGTGGACGGCACCAAGGGCACCGCGGTCGCCGGTCTGCGCCACTGCTGGACGCAGCACTACGGCAACACTCCGCGCCCGGTTTGGAACCCCGATGTGGACAGCCCGCTCAACTATTTCGATGGCTGGCAGAAGGTCCCGGAGCAGGACACGTTCGATAACGCATTCAAGCGCCAGTGGGAGCTTTTCCTGCGCCACGTGGTCAAGGACGAGCCTTGGAGTTGGGG
>JANYAH010000017.1 GCA_025361425.1 Candidatus Solibacter sp.
CCGTGCGCGCCAAGATCAAGAAGGCCGAACCGGTGCTCGACGTGGAATTTCCGCAGCTTTTGCAGGATATGATCGGCGATCTCACCAGTGCGCCCGAACCCGTGGTCATCAAGCTCTTTAGCCAGGATCCGGAATTGCTGCACGCCTGGGCCCCGCAAGTCGCGGACGCCATCAAGAAGATCCCCGGCGTGGTCGACGTGCTGAATGGTGTCGAGAACACTATCAGCGGGCCGGCCACCGTATTCACTGTCGACCCCGCCGCCGCCGCGCGCGCCGGCTTTACTACGCAGGAAGTGGAACTGGATGCCAGCGCCATGCTGCAAGGCGAGCTCGCCCCCCCGCCCGTGGTGGTCAATGACCGCTCCTACAACATCCGGGTGCGCTTCCCAAAACGGACCCGCGTGTCGCTCGAAGCCATCCAAAATACCCTGCTAATCTCTGGCACCGGTAAGACCGGCACCATCGGCACGCTCACCAGTATGCGCGAGATCCCGGGACAGAGCGAAATCCGCCGCGAGAACCTCCAGCGCAACGTTCAGATCACCGCCCGATTAGAAGACCTCAACCTGGGCGACGGCATGGCCAAAGTGCAGCAGACCATCGACGAATTGAAGGTGCCGCCCACCATCCGCGTGCAGTATGGCGGCCAGTTTGAAGAGCAGCAGAAATCGTTCAAAGATCTGGTGTTCGTACTGGTGCTGGCCATCGTCCTGGTCTTCACCGTCCTCCTGTTCGAGTTCGGCAATTTCGCCGCGCCGCTCGCCGTGATCGCTTCGGCGGTGCTCTCCACCTGCGGCGTCTTCCTGGCGCTGCTGGTCACCGGCACGACGTTTAACATCTCCTCCTTCATGGGCTTGATCATGGTGATCGGCATCGTTGCCAAGAACGGCATTCTGTTGCTGGATGCCGATCAAAAGTTTCGTGCCTCGGGCATGAGCCCGGAGGAGAGCATGATCCATGCCGGTGAGCGCCGTTTGCGGCCCATCATGATGACCGCGCTGGCAACAGTGGCAGGTATGTTTCCGTTGGCGCTTGCGTTGGGCGCGGGTTCACAGATGCTGCAGCCTCTGGCGATTGCTGTTATCGGCGGCGTTTGCGCATCCATGATTCTTTCTCTGGTAGTAACACCGGCAGTCCGCCACATGATAGGCGGGGGTAGCGGTAATAAAGGAGTAACCGAATGAAGAAATTAGTAATCATCACGTTCGTGGCCATTGCCGCTTTTGCAGGCGAGGGCTACAAAGTTCTCAACAAGATCAAGATTGGCGGCACAGGCGGCTGGACGCCACTTGGATATAGCGGAAAGCGATGCGGTGCGGCCCCTGGCCCCCCAGGAGTTCGAGCAGATCCGGCATCTGGCCTACCGCACCTTCGGACTGGACCTCAAAGCGGGCAAGGAGGAACTGGTTTCGGCGCGGCTGCGGAAACTGGTGCGCGGCGGAGGCTTCCACACCTTCCAGGATTACTACCGGAGCATCGTGGGGGACCGCACCGGCGAGTCGCTGCTCGCCATGATCGACGCCCTGGCGACCAATCACACTTCTTTTCTGCGTGAACCCGATCACTTCCAATTCCTGCGCGATCAGGTAATCCCGGGGATGGGCACGCGTGACCCGATCGAGCTGTGGAGCGCGGCATGCTCCACGGGCGAGGAGGTGTGGACCCTGGCCATGGTGCTCAACGAAGCCCTGCCGCGCCGCCGGATCCGCATCACCGCCAGCGACATTTCCAACAAGGCGTTAAGCTTCGCGCAACGCGCGGTCTACCCCGTGGAACGCTGTCGCGGTGTGTCCGCCGCCTGGCTCTCCCGCTACTTTGCCGCCGAAGGACGGCCGCCGGTGAGTTACCAGGTGGCACCCGCCCTCCGGGCACAGGCGGCATTCCGCCGCCTCAACCTGATCGAATCCTACTCCTGGCCGCATTCGTTTCCGATCATTTTCTGCCGCAACGTAATGATTTATTTTGATCGCCAGACACAAGAGCGGGTCATCGCGGGATTGAGCCAGCACCTCGAACCGGGCGGCTACCTTTTTGTGGGGCATGCGGAGAGCCTGACTCGCGTCTCGCATTCGCTCGAATACGTGAAGCCAGCTATTTACCGCAAGCCGGGAAAGAAAGAGGCCAAGTGGAACAAATAATTGTGGGCATGGGGGATTGCAAGGTCGGCAACGTTGCCGGCCAGGTGTTGGCGACCTACGCGCTGGGAAGCTGCATTGGGCTCTCGGTCTACGACCCCAAAGCGGCCGTGGGCGGATTACTGCACTACATGCTTCCCGATTCGGGTATCGATCCGGCGCGTAGCCGGGAAAACCCCTACATGTTCGCCGATACCGGTATTCCCAAATTGCTGGAACAGGTATGCGGACAGGGCGCATCAAAGCGCCGCCTGGTGGCGCACGCGGCCGGAGGAGCCTCGATCATGGACCCCGAAGCGATTTTCGACATTGGCAAACGGAATTATCTCGCTTTGCGCAAGATCCTGTGGAAAGCCGGCATCCTGCTGTCCGGCGAGGCAGTGGGTGGCGGCAAGGCGCGCACCGTTCGACTGGAGATCGGCAGCGGCCGGCTCTGGCTGCAGGAAAATGGCGGCCAGAAAGAACTGGTCCCCTCATTCCCTCAGAAAGGAGGAAACACATGGCCTACCGGGTGCTGATTACCGACGATTCCCCAGCCATGCGGTCATTCGTACGCCGCGTCATCGAGCTTTCCGGCTTCGAACTCTCGGCGTGCTTCGAAGCGGGTGATGGCGCCGAAGCGCTGGCGGTTTTAAAAAACGAGTGGGTCGATGCCATCCTGACCGACATCAACATGCCGGGGGTGGACGGCGAGGAACTGCTGCGCCGCCTGGCAGCCGATGAATTGTTACGCGGCATCCCGACAATCGTGATTTCCACCGATGCCACGGAGAGCCGCATCGCGCGACTGCTGGCGCTGGGCGCGCGCGGCTACGTTACCAAGCCCTTCCGCCCGGAAACCCTGCGGGCGGAACTGGAGCGCACTCTGGGGGTACCCTGTGACTGACACGACAATTCGTACGGCACTTTCCAGCGCCGTGGCCGAAGTGCTGGAGAGCATGTTCTTTCTCGAAGGCCTGAGCGAAGCTGCGGAACCGGCGCCGGAAGCCGAGACGGTGACGGTCCAACTGACCTTCGACGGCGATCCGCCGGGCTGCTTCCAGATGCGCCTCGCGCGCCCTGCGGCTAACACCATCGCCGCCGACTTCCTGGGCGAGGATGCCGAGTCGCTCACCGCTCAGCAGAGCACCGACGTTACGCTCGAACTCGCCAACATGATCTGCGGGGCTGTGCTCAGCCGGATCGAAAGCGTCGCCACCTTCCGCCTCGGCGGGCCCCAAATCCTGGCTGATGGTACCAGCCAACACGGGCCGGATGAGGCAACCCGTTACACGGTCGAAACCGGCAGCGGCACGCTGACGGTGGCCATCCAAATGGAAACACCGAGATGCTCGCCAACCGAAAGATACGCGTCCTAATCGTTGACGATTCCGCCATTGTGCGCAGAATCCTCAGCGAAGCCCTGTCCGGCGAGAGCGACATAGAGGTGGTCGGCACGGCGCCAGACCCCTACGTCGCGCGCGACAAAATCCTCGCGCTGCGCCCCGACGTGCTCACATTGGATATCGAAATGCCCCGCATGGACGGCCTGACCTTTCTGAAAAAGCTGATGCATTTTCACCCGCTGCCCGCCATCATCATCAGCAGCCTCGCCCAGCCTTCGTGCCACGCCGCCCTACAGGCCCTGGAATTCGGCGCTGTCGAAGTTCTGGCCAAACCCGGCGGTCCGTACTCGGTGGGAGAACTGCGCCAGGACCTGGCCCAAAAGGTGCGCGCCGCCGCTGCCGCCCGCATCCACCGCCCGGAACCCGCCAGCACCCCGTGCGAGCCCAAAGCGTCCCCACCGGCCCGCTTGGCGGCACCCGCGCTGCCGCCCGGCACCGTGCTGGCGATTGGGGCCTCCACCGGCGGCACCGAGGCCATCGCCAACGTACTGAAGCGCCTTCCCCAATCCTGCCCCGGGATCGTGATCACGCAGCACATCCCCGCGCAATTCTCCCGCGCCTTTGCCAAACGCCTGAACGATATTTGCGCCATGGATGTAAAGGAAGCCGAAGACGGCGACACGCTGCGCGCCGGCCTCGCCCTGATCGCTCCCGGCGATTTCCATATGCTGCTGCGCCGCAGCGGCGGCCGCTACTACGTCAGCGTCAAGACCGGCCCCCGCGTGTGCTACCAGCGCCCCTCGGTCGACGTACTCTTCTCTTCCGTCGCCGAAGCCGCCGGCGCCGATGCGGTGGGCGCTCTGCTCACCGGTATGGGCAACGATGGCGCGCAGGGCCTGCTCAAAATGCGCCACGCCGGCGCCCGCACCATCGCACAGAATGAGGCCACCTGCGTGGTCTATGGCATGCCCCGCGAAGCGGTCGAACTCGGCGCCGCCGAGCAGGTTCTCCCGCTTCCCGCCATCGCCGAAGCCATGCTCGCCGCCCGCGGCCGTCGTGCTCTTTCCGCCGATCGGCCTTCGCCCGACACCAACCTAAACCAGGGATATCCCGCCGTTGTGGCAAACCAAGGTTGACGATTCGGTGTCCCGGAAGCTACAGTAGAAGAGTTCGCCTGCATCCGGCCAGTAAGTCCCCATCGTCTAGTCTGGCCTAGGACACCGCCCTTTCACGGCGATAACAGGGGTTCGAATCCCCTTGGGGACGCCATCTCTTTGATTTCACACCTCGATGATGCAATCGAGGTGTTGTCCTATTCGGCGCCGCCGCTCGTCTGGGTGGGCGCACGATCGCGCCTTCCGCGTCGCGTTTCAGCCGCCGCAACCCCAAAGCCTACGATGCTCTCTCATGATTTCCTCCGGCTCAGCGTAAAATAAGGAATGCCCGATAGCTCAGACGAGTTTTACCGTATCCAGAAGCTCCCCCCCTACGTATTCGCCGTGATCAATGAGATGCGCGCCAAGGCGCGCGCCGCACAGATCGACGTGATCGATCTCGGCATGGGGAACCCGGACGGCGCTACGCCGCGCATCATCGTCAACAAGCTGATCGAGGCTGCACGCAATGCGCGCAATCATCGCTACTCGCAGTCTCGCGGCATCCCCAAACTGCGCGAAGAGATTACCCGCCGCTACCAGACCAATTACGGCGTGACGCTCGACCCCGAGAAGGAGGCCATCGTCACCATCGGCGCCAAGGACGCGCTGGCGCACCTCTTGTTCGCCACCGTCGGGCCCGGCGATGTCGTGGTTTCGCCCAACCCCGCCTATCCGATTCATCAGTACGGCGTGCTCATGGCCGAAGGGCAGGCCTGTATGCTCCCCATGCCCGATGCCGCCACTTTTCTCAACGGGCTGGAAGACCTTTATCGCAGGTCCACGCCCAAGCCCAAGATGCTGCTCATCTCCTTCCCGCACAACCCCACCACCACCTGCGTGGATCTGGATTTCCTCCGCGAAATCGTACGTCTTGCACGCCACCACGGCACCCTCATCGTTCACGATTTCGCCTACGCCGACCTGGGGTTTGACGGCTATAAGCCGCCCAGCATTCTACAGGTGGAGGGCGCCAAGGATGTGGCCGTGGAGATTTTCTCGCTGTCGAAAAGCTACAATATGGCCGGCTGGCGGGTGGGCTTCTGCCTGGGCAACCAGAAGATGATTGCCGCCCTGGCGCGCATTAAGAGCTACCTGGACTACGGCGTTTTCCAGCCGGTGCAGATCGCCAGCATCATCGCGCTGCGCGAGTGCGAAGAGGACACCAAAAAGATCTGCGCCCTCTACCAGAAGCGCCGCGACGTCCTGGTGACCGGCCTGAACCGCGCCGGTTGGCCGGTGGAAAAACCGCGCGGCTCGATGTTTCTGTGGGCGCCGATCCCCGAAAAATACCGCGCCGCCGGCTCCCTGGAGTTTGCCAAGCTCGTCCTTGAGAAAGCGGCGGTTGCCGTGTCCCCGGGGATTGGGTTTGGCCCCCTGGGCGAAGGCCACGTCCGCTTCGCCTTAGTGGAAAACGAACAGCGCATCCGCCAGGCCACTCGGGCCATTGGCCAATTCCTCAAGAGCTGACCCGGCCGCGGCGGCGTGGGGCTTCATTGGTTGTTCCGCGGGGCCGCCGACGCGTTACTCAGATCGCCTTCCGCCGACCAGTAGAGCGCGTTGAATAGCAGCGGGAAGGTCGCGTGGGTTTGCGCGCGATGCTGTGGGCGGATGCCGAACAGCACGACCTTGCCGGGGTTCATCTCAATGGCAACCACGGCGGCGCGGCCGTACATCAGGTCTTCGCCGCGAATCCAACCGCTGGCGTTCACCTTGCTATTGGGATAACGCGCCACCACGCTCACTTTCTGCGAAGAGAAGCCTTCCATCAACTGGAAGAACGGCGAGTTGATGTAAAAGCCCTTCGTCTCAGGTGCGACGCCGCGGCCGATGGGGTGGGCGGTATCCACTTGCAGATTGACTATGGCGCCGGGGGCGAAGTGCACCTCGCGCGTGGTGGTGCGTTTCAGATCCTTCACCCCGAGGGGGAGTTTGTCCACCAGAAGGTTCGATGCCTCGCCCAGAGAAATCAAGGTGCCGCCATCGGCGACAAACTGGCGCAGCGAATCCCACCCGGCTTCTCCCAGCCCGCCGCGATACTGTTCGACGATGGTCTTGTAGTCGAGGCCATCGAGCATGGCGTTGCTGCGCTGGTCGGGCAGGATGATGGCGTCGAAGCGCTGCCGTAGTTTGCCCGGCTTAATATCTTCGTTGTGCAGCCTTGTGTATTCGAACTGGTAGCGATCCAGCACCCAGCGGGTCCAGCCCTCGTCCATCGAGGGGTCGTAGGACTGGTAGATACCGACGCGCGGCGCGTGGAGCGTGGTGGCCAGCAGCGTCCTGGCGGGAGCTTTGGGATCGGGGCGCACGTCGATGCCTTCCACCGCCTGGTTCCATACATCGGCCTTCGCGCTGGCGACCGCGTAGGGCACAGAGCCCGCCTCGGATTTAGTCAGGCTCACCTTGGCGCCGCCTTTTAGCAGGCGGTTGACCACCATAGCGGAGAGCGCGCCGTTATAGGGGAAGCGCCAGGCGCCGCCGCTGCCACTGGCGGAAAGCATAAACCTGGGCGTGGCGGCGACCTTTTCCATGGGGAAAGTGGCAAGCGGCGTTTTGGCAAACTCCGTCTTCACGCCGAACTGCATGCCCAGCGACCAGGCGGAGACGTCGTAGGGAGCTTCGGCGGCCCCGCCGGGGGAGCGCCGGACTTCGGGATAGGTCTGCTTTTCGAGCAGGTCCTTGGCGTAGCGCGCGAACACCTGGTTGAACGGGATGACGAAGGTTCCGGCCGGATACGTCTTGTCGTCCTGCTTGAATCCCTGCTGGGCGCGGAAGACTTCGACGCCGGCGATCAGCAGTTTATCCACCAGTTCGATGGCCTCGTTGGAATCGTGCTGGCCGTCCATTGGGATGAGAATGGCGAAGGTATTGTCCTTGCCAAATCCTGGATCTTGGCCGAGCTCGCCTTTCTTGCCCGCCTCGATGGTGTTGCGGTTGATGCCGTATATCTGGCGGAGCAGGGTCTCGCGGCTGTCGGCGGCGGTTTCCAGCAGCGCGTTAGTGGCGATCAATTCGTAGTCGACGATGTCGCGCAGGCTCCACCGGCCGCCCAGCCATGGGCGTGGATATTCGGTGCGCGGCGTGATATCGCGGGGGGCCGGAAGTGGATCCTCGGGGCGCTCGAAGGCGCGGCGGCGCTCGGATTCGAAATCGCCGGGCGCGCCGGCGGAACCGGTGGCGGCAGCGCGGCCACCGCTGGCAGGCGCGGTAGCGGGCGTGGAAGTTGATGCGGCGCGCGTGGGGTCGGCCTTCAACTGCACCACGGGGGTGGCGACACGGGCGCTCGCGACTTCGGTGAGCAGCCCCACCTGGTTGTGCCACCATCCCGCCCACGCCATGGCGCCCTGCCAGAAGTTGGTGTAGGTGGAGTTGAAGATGATCCCGGTCTTGCCTTCGGCTTCCAGCGCCGCGGCCTGCGACTGGCCGAACAGGCCGTTGAGGCGATAGATCAACGGGTCCACGTTGGGGTTGATGGGGTCGGTGGCCGGCATGGTGAAGATGCGCGGACCGCTGGCGCCCTGCTGGTGCTCGTCAAGCCAGATGGCGGGGAACCACTCGTGCCAGAGGATCTGCGCGGTCATCTGGCTTTCTTTCTGACTAAAGAGGTACATGTCGCGGTTGTTATCGTGGCCTGTGTACGTGTGATAGAGGTACGGCAGAGGACTGGCTTCGCTGGGGGTGCCCAGGTTCTTGTTGTACCAATCGGTGACCATAATCTGGCCATCGGGGTTGAGCGAGGGGACCAGCAAAAGGATCACGTTGTCGAGAACCTTCTTGACGGCGGGGGAATCGCTGGTGGCGAGGTTGTGGACCAGTTCCAGCACCATCTGCGACGCACCGATTTCGGTGGAGTGGATGTTGTTGGTGATGAAGACGACGGCTTTGCCAGAGCGGAAGATTTCATCGCGCTCGCCGTCGGTGGGGGCGCCGCCCTGGAAGTAGAGCTTGCGTTCCAGATTCTTGAGCGTGTCGAGATTGCGCAGGTTTTCGGCGGAACTGATTTCCAGCAGGACGAAGGGATTGCCGTCGGTGGTGGGGCCGAGGTTGCGGAACCTGACACGGTCTGTGCCATTGGCCACCGCCTGCATGTACTCGACAATCTTGTCCCAGCGAACCAGCTTTTTGTCACTGCCGATGCGGAAGCCAAAATACTGCTCGGGAGTCCGCACGGCGGCGGTGGCGGTAAGGGCGATCAAGAAGAGAGTGGAGATCAGGCGTCGGGTTCTCATGGGAGCCAAGAGCTAATTGTCGCGCGAAACCACCCATCCCACCAGCCATCTCTGGCTAAGATAGAAGAAATGCGATACGCCCTGATTCTCGCGTTGGCCGCCAGCACGGCGGCGCCCGCGCAGAGCATCGCCAATCCGAACCGCTTGCGCTCCGTAATCGCGCAACTGGAAGGCGGGCAGGCGGGCGAGCAGGCGCTGCGCTGCGAGGTGTCGGCGATTAAGCCCTCGCTGAACTACGGCTTCCGGTATCAGGCCGGTTACGTGGTCACCGTGCCGATGAATCAGTATCGCGGCAGCGGCCACGGGTGGCGCACGCTGACCCGCATTACGCCCGAGGGCGGCGACGGGAAACCCGTGTACCTGATCTCGCGAATCCCGCTGCCGCAGGTGCCCAAGACTAACGTGGAAGTGACTGTGGGCGGCGGCTACTTGCTGGGCGAAGGCGTCTACAAGGTGCGCTGGATGATGCTGGACGATACGGGCCGCGTGTGCCGCAAGAGCTGGCGCGTGGACGTTCACTTGAGCCGCGCGGAGCGCCAGGTCAAGGTGGCGATGCCGCCCGATACGGTGTGGGAAATCGGGCTGCGCGGCTCGCGGACCCTGCCGCGGGGAACCGACGACACGGCGCCGCTGCGGCTGACCATTTTCCTGCATGCCGCCCCGTTGTTCCCGCGGCGCACCCGCATGCGGCCCAACGATATGGTGACGCTGATGAGCACCGTTTCCTCGCTGCTGGAGCGCGTGCCGGCGCGGTCGGTGCGCCTGGTGCTGTTCAACCTCGATCGGCAAAAGGAGCTGTATCGCAAGGAAGATTTCCAGTTTCAGGACATGGCCCAGGTCTCACAGGCGATCACCAATATCGAACTCGGGCTGGTGGATTTCCAGGTGCTGCAAAACAAGCGGGGGCACATCGACCTGCTGACCGAACTGGTCAACCGCGAAATCGCGGCGCAGCCGCCCAGCGATGTGGTGCTGTTCCTGGGACCACCGGCGCGATATTTCGACAGCGTTCCGCAGGCGAGTCTGGAGAAGCCGTCCGGACAAGGTCCGCAGTTCTACTATTTTCAACTCGCCCCGTTCTTCCGTCAGCCGGCGCCGGCAGAGCCGGCTGACACCATCAAAAGCGCCCTGTCGCGCCTGGGCGGAAAAACGCTTGTGATTCACACCCCGGGGGAGTTCGCCAAGGCAATCGAGCGCCTGGAGAAGGCCGGCCGAAGCGCCCCCTAAGTAGGCATGAGTGCATAAGTGGGACAGACGATCGCCTTTTGTCGTCTGTCGCCATTCATGCCGTAGAGTCCCAACGGAATCGAAGACCACCCCCATCGGAGAATCCCCCGAGCCTCGCGGAGTTTCTCAATCGTTTTCGCGGGCCGTAGGCCTATCTCAGCCCAGTCCCACTACCTACTGCTTCCCCTGGCCCATCCCGCCGTGGGGGCGCGCCATACCGGCGGCGGGTTCGCTGACTTTGTAATCGGCCGGCACTTCGAACAATATACGCGCGGGTTCGCCGCGGCTGATGTTCGTCAATCGAGTCGCCGTTTCCCCGTTGCGCGGATCCGAGTGCTTGGAGAGTACCGTGGTCTGCAAGTCGGGCGAGTACCAGCTTTCGATAACGATGTGGATGGGCAGATCGTTGCCCGCCTGTCCGGCGGGGATGGTCATGGTGGTGCGCCGGCCTTCCGCCTGCACCCCTTCGATGGTCTGGCGGCCCAGCGATTCCGTCTTCAAATTCTGATCGGCGGCGTTGCGGCGGCCCATGCCGCGTGCGTCCGCGCCGCCGGCGGCGCTCTCCCGCGACCGGAGGCCGGGACCGGGACCGCGGCCACTCGCGTTCAGCGACAGGCGCTGGCCGCGGAAATCGCCATTCCGTACGAACTTCGTACCCGTGCGTTCTCTGGCATTCAGGGAATAGCTGACGCCGGCGACCGGGTCGTTGATGAAGACCATTTGTTGCATGTTGGCGTCCGGCGCCAGGCCGTTCAGATTGACCGCTTGCTCGCGTCGAATGCGGCCCTCGCCATCCCGGTACACCTTGGAGGTGACGGTCTGGCGAATGTGATTGCCATCGGTCAGAGTGTGCGAGCTTTCGGTGACCACATCAGCGGAGAACGGGGCGTTCTTCACTCCCGCCCGGAGTATCCCGGGGCCGGACTCGATGGGCGGCCCACCGGGACCGGGAGGTCCATCGAAGCCCATACGTCCTCGCCCGCCGCGTCCCGGCGCGGGACCTTGCGCAAAGGCGCTGGCGGCCAGCGCGATCAGAACAATCATTGTCATTCGCATCGTAATTCCTCTTTTTCCTGCCAAATTACTAATCCACGAAACGGACGGCGCACGCGATGCCGTTAGAGCCCAGCAGGACATCCGCCTGCACCAGTTCCTGCGCGCGATCGGCGCTAACATCGAGACCCAGCGCAATCATTGCGCTGCGCGGCACTTCCACGCGCACCAGGTTCATATCGTCTTCATCCGCGGCCACCCCGGCCGAATTGGGTAGCGGAATAAAACCGTCATAATCGGCTTGCGGTTGCAGCATCGCCAACTCGATGGTGCGCTGTACCGGCGGACGCGCGGCCTCCGGTTGCCGGGGCCGCACCAGGAACGCGGCCAGGGCGAACACTGCGGCAAAGGCCGCGGCCCAGGTGGCCACGGGTATCCAGCGGCGCGATTTCGCGATGCTTTCACTCCCCGTCTGCCGGCGGAAGGCCGCGCGCAATCGGGCCTCCACGCGGGGTGGCGCTTCCATCCGCCGGCAACCGGCGGCGACCGCGCGGAAACCGGCTTCCAACTCCCGATGGCGGTTCATTCGGGCCGCGCACGGGAGGCACTCCATCAGATGGAGCCGGCCTTCGAAATCCCCCAGTTCCGGGATCGTTTTCCAAAATTCCTGACAGTTCATGACACACACCTCACCGGCTTGAGCGTTCCAAGAGCTTGCCGGGGATTCCGCTCCTGATGCAACCTTTCTAGCAGCAGCCCGCGGGCCCGGTGCAGCCGTGAACGCACGGTGCCGATTGGGCAATTCAACGCCACCGCGGCGTCGGCGTAATCCACTTCCTCGAGGTCGCACAGCACCACCACCTCGCGATACCGCCGAGGTAGGGCCTGCACGGCGCGCCGCAGCGCGTCGATCCCCTCGCGGCGCGTCAGGTCCAGCAGCGGGTCGTCCACTACCGCCAATTCCGGCTGGACGAAATCATCGGAATCGGTATCCAGCGCCACATCCGAACGCCCGCGCTCCAGGTGCCGGAGAACTAGCTTCCGCGCGATCCCAAACAGGTAGCCGGACAGCGTCCCGCGCTCCGGATCGAAGCCGCAATCCTCGCGCAACAGCGCCAGAAAGACCTCCTGAGTTACGTCCTCCGCCACCGGCATCGAGCCGCTCATGTGCAGCGCAAAGCGGAACAATCCCGCCTGCCGCCGGCGGTAGAGCGCCAGAAACGCCTCCTCGTCGCCGCTTTGCATGCGAATCAGAAGTTCGTCGTCTGTCTCCACCGCGGTTGATGCCATAGATCTTTCACTTATGATTCCGCTCAGCAATCAGGAAGTTCCACATAATGTTAAGCTGGGTCAGGGGTTTACCCCATGGCAGCAATCCTCTTGCCTTAAAACAATAACTAGTTGGTACTTTACGGCTAGTAGTCACTACCCCTATCATTACCTTTTCACCTTTTCGGACTGGAAATCAAATGGCACCCGGACAACAAATCGACGAGACGGCGGTTCTCCGCCTCAAGCTGGCTGAAGTGGTAGCGGAAGTGAATTACCTGAAGCGGAAGCAGGCCGGCGGTGAGCAGCGCTTCCGGGAACTCCTGGACGCCTCGCCGGTAATGGTATGGATTTCGGGGACGGATGCCATGTGTACCTTCTTCAATCGGTCGTGGCTTGCATTCCGTGGCCGCACTTTGGAAGAGGAACTGGGCAACGGGTGGGCCGAAGGGCTCCATCCCGATGATCGCGATCTGTGCCTGGAAACCTATCTGAAGGCCTTCGCCGCACGCTGCCCGTTCCGCGTGCAATACCGCGTCCTGCAGGCCGCCGGAGAGTATGGCTGGATAGAGAACACGGGCACGCCGCTGATCGAAGACACCGTTTTTGTGGGCTTCATGGGCACGGCCATGGATATCTCCGACCGGCGGAGCCGCATGTTTACGCCCGATCGGGAGTCGGTACGCCTGGTTTTCGCGCTCACCGGGCGCGAACGCAGGTGCTGGTGCTGATCGCTGGCGGAAGATCCACCAAACAAGCCGCCTCCCACCTGGGCATCAGCTACAAGACCGCCGATTCGCATCGCAGCCGAATCCTGGAGAAACTCGGAGTGCATGAAACCGCCAGCATGGTGCGTTATGCCATCCGCGCCGGCCTGATCGAAGCTTAGAAACCACGCAACAATAGCTTTTCAGGCACCGACGTGGCGCAGACTCTCAGGCTATGACTGAGAGTCTGCCGCGTCCGGATGTCCCGATGTCCCGGCGCCACATCGCCGGCGCAGCCCATGTGAAGTTATTATTGCGTGGTCCCTTAGCAAACAACGGCCCGTCACCATAGGCAGATCGTGTAGGCTGGTGAGGGGCGGACTGGCGGCGCGGACGAATGTCGAATTCACTTATCAGACAGGCCATTGAGATGGCGGTAGCCAGTGTGCGGCGCGATGGCGGTCCATTCGCGGCGCTGGTGGTCAAGGACGGGCTTGTGATCGCCACCGGCACCAACCAGGTGACCCGCGGCAACGATCCGACGGCGCACGCCGAAATCGTCGCGATTCGGGACGCCTGCCGCGTGTTGGGCGATTTTCAGCTCAGCGGATGCGACTTGTACGCCTCCTGCGAGCCTTGTCCGATGTGCCTCGGGGCAATCTACTGGGCGCGCCCCTCACGCGTGTTTTTCGCCGCCACCCACCAGGAAGCCGCAGCCGCCGGCTTCGACGATTCCTTCATCTACCAACAGATCGCCGTGCCCCACGCGCAACGGACCATTCCCATGATCCACGTGGTCGATGACTGGCGAACTCGCCCGTTTGAGGAGTGGGGCGGCAAGCTCGATCGCCGCCGCTACTAGCCTTCGCGCCCAATCGCCATCACAAAATACTGCGCGCGCTCCATCCCGGAATTCTGCCACCCGTGCTCCTCATTGGAGTTGACATACACCACAGACCCGGCCGTGACGCGCGTGACCTTGCCTTCGATGGTCACCTCCAGCATGCCGGTCCGCAGCATCAGGATCTCCTCGTGAACGTGGTGATGCGCGGCGTGCGGCGCCTGCCCCGGCCCCAGTTCCGTGATGTGAATGTCCACCGCAAACCCGCGTGGTTCTTGCCATTGAACACGTCGCGCGACCGGTTCTGCCCGTTGACCTTCACGGGCAGATCCTCGAAGCGGTAAACCTTGGACGCAAGCGTGGGCTTGGCCTTTGATTGAGCCGCGGCCGGTTGAGCCGCGGCCAGCGCCGGCAGTAAGGCAGCCAGATCCCGGCGGGAGAGTTTTATGCTTCCCCCCTAACTTACCTTGGAACCATCCGCGCTGAGACGCGCGCGCCGGTCGCCATGGAATGCCACGTTCGCCAAATGGGGCGCGCTGACCGCGCTGGCGCCGACCTCCACCGGTGCGTTGGGTTGCTGGCGAGACTTCACGCAATCCATGAAGTTCTGAAGGTGCGGCTCAATCGGAATCGGCGCCGCCATCTCCTGTACCGGCGCCGGGTTCTTCAGCCACGGCTCCTTCCAGATCTTGTAACCCGCGGTGTTCAGCAGCATCGTCCCCTGGTCCCCCTGGAACATCACGCTCCAATCGTTATCGTAGGAGTTGCAGTAGTTCAGCGTCCAGGTCGCCATCAGGCCCGAGTATTCGAAGACGGCCGTGAAAACGTCGGGCACTTCGCTCCCGGTGTTCTTGGATGCCTGCCCGAAACACACCGCCGACTTGGCGAAACCCGCACCGCTGAACCACTGCACCAAGTCCATCAAATGGGTGCCCTGGTCCGTCATATTGCCGCCCGAGTAGTCCCAGAAATTGCGCCAGGAGCGGAACCGCATCGGCTCCAGATCGCGCGCCTTGGCTTTACCCAGGAAGCGGTTCCAATCCAGTTTGCCCGGTAGCGGTGAATTGTTCAGCGGCCGGGAGACGTTCCAGTTCCACATCGGTTTGGCCATCGTCACCTTGCCCAAAATGCCGCTGTCGAAGACCCGCTTGGCCTCGATCACGGCCGGAGCGCTGCGCCGCTGCATCCCAACCTGCACGATCCGGTCGGTTTTGCGCACCGCCTGAATTATGCGCTGGCTCTCTTCGATGGAGTGCGACATCGGCTTCTCCAGGTAGACATCTTTCCTGGCGTCGAGCGCCGCGAAGAGGCAGGGCGCGTGCTGATGGTCGGGCGTCGCCACCACCACCGCGTCGATGCCAGGTTGCGCCAGCAGGTCGTGGTAATCCACGTAGCGCTTGGCGTCCGGCGTGGTCGTCAGCGCGTTCTGCAGGTTAGGCTCATAAACCTCGGCGATGGCGACGCACTCGGCACCCAACTTCTTCAGACTGGTCTGAAGATAGCGCCCGCGGCCTCCCGATCCGATCAGCCCATAAGCGAAGCGGTCATTGGCGCCCCAGGCCGAGCGCGGCACAAATAGCGGCGCGGCGGTCAGTGCGGAAACAAGAAATTGTCGGCGATCCTGCGGCATGGCAGTTTGGTCCTCCCGGTCACTGTAATCCCTTCCGCTGCCGGATGCAACGCCCCGATGCCGTGTAGCATGAAGCTCTCTCCTTGATATGTGCTCGGGACCGAATCCGAACCACGGGTGCGATTGGGTCATCTGCCAGGCTGCGCGGCGGCAGACCACGCGGAACTGGTTGGAATCCAAATCGCCCGCCGGACGGTTGACCGGCACCATAAAGTCGCCAGTATGCCAGGCTTCACAGTTGTGCCGATCATACACAGATCTCAAAATCAAAGACGGGTGCTAGTATTCCAATTGAGAGAGGTTCTCGTGAAACTGAATTCCGTTGTAATCGGTGCGCTAATCCTGGGCGCGGTGGCGCTCTCCGTACATTCGCAGAACGCCGCGCCGAAACCCGCGCTGGCTGCCAAAATCGCCGTGGTCGCCATGCGCGACGCCATG
>JANYAH010000030.1 GCA_025361425.1 Candidatus Solibacter sp.
CTGTGCAACTGGTCCACATGATCGGGCGCCGAGTTGCCGGCGTAACCCACAAGGAGGAACTTGCCGGCGCGCGCTTGGCTGAGCTGCTGCAGGCCCATCGGGCCCCATTTCAGGACAGGGATGCGCGTGAGATTTAACTGCTTCAACAGATAGTCGGTGGTTTCGGTGGTGCTGGCGAAAGTGCCGGGGAAGATTTCGGAGTGCGTCACAATGGCGCGCTTGCGGCCGGCGATGGCGTCGCGTGCGAGGTGCTGCCAGATCTCCAGGTTCTCGACGCCGATCTTAGATTCCAGCGGACCGGGCGTGCCATCCACGTAGTCGGTGTGAATGCCGTCGATCAGCAGCGCGGCATCGACGCGCGCATAGCCAGCCGGAGCTTTCAGGATCTGGCGAATGGCGCCGCAGCCGGCGCTCCACCCGCCGAGCATGACACGCCCGAAACGCACACCCGCTCTGGTTTCGGCTTCCTTCAGCAGGGCGGGAAAACGCGCCGGATCTTCGAACAGGCGCGCGTAGGTTGCGGAACCGGCACCGGCTTGCACGGCGACTACGGCTACCTTGTTTTGCGCGGCGGCAACTTCGGGCAGCCATGTGCCGCCATGGAAGAAAAAGAAGATGGCAGCGCCGTTGGCGGTCTTTGTACCGGCGGGGAGAAACAGCGTGCCCAATGCGAGCTTTTCGCGGCGGCCGGGCGGCGATTGCTCCTGCAGGCGGCGGTGCGCCCGAGTGTGCTCCACCATGGGCGAGGGGTTTTGCGCCTGCTGTGCGTTCGCCGCTCCCAAAGCGAGCAAGCAAGCGAAAAGGCACTTTGCTGAAGTACCGTTGACAGGCAAAAGCGCCTGCCCCACAAAGGAAGCAAGGCCTTGTGCACCGGGGCGGGAAAGACGCTTTCGTCTGTCAACCCGGAGTTTCTCAGGGAGCGGTTGTGTCACTTTCGGTCTAACGCTTATCTTGCGGCGCCTTGCGCAGGTGACTGTGCTTCACGCTGTACGCGAAGTAAATAATCAGCCCGATCGCCAGCCAAACCACCAGCCGGATCCAAGTGTCGATACCCAGCGAAAACATCATCGCAAGACAGACCAGCACACCGAGAATCGGTACCACCGGTACGAACGGGGTGCGGTAGGGCCGCGGCGCATTCGGATTCGTCTTGCGCATCCAGATGATGCCGATGCACACGATTACGAACGCCAACAGCGTCCCGATACTGGTCATGTGCCCCAGCTTCGAAATCGGCAGGAAGCCCGAGAACATCGAAACGAAGACCATGAAGATCATGTTGCAGCGCCACGGGGTCTGGTACTTGGGGTGGATGTCGGAGAAGACGGCCGGCAACAACCCGTCCTTCGACATCGAGAAGAACACGCGCGATTGGCCCAGCAGCATGACCAGAATCACCGATGTGTATCCGGCGATGATGCCGATCACAATGGTAGTTTGCAGCGCCACGGATGGGAAGAGCTTGATCACGGTGGCCACCGGGGACGCGTCGCCGTGGAAGACCCGGTAGTTGACCATGCCGGTGAGGACGCGGGCGAACAGAATATACAGGATGGTACACACAATCAGCGAACCGATGATGCCGATGGGCATGTCGCGCTGCGGCTTCTTGGCTTCTTGCGCGGCGGTTGAGACCGCGTCAAACCCGATGTACGCGAAGAAAATTACGGCGGCGGCGCGCATCACTCCACTGAAGCCGAATTCGCCGAAAGTGCCGGTATTCGGAGGAATAAACGGGGTGTAGTTTTCCGGCTTGACATAGGAGAAGCCGACGGCGATGACCACAATGACGATGGTGACTTTGATCACCACGATCACCGCGTTGACCTTGGCCGATTCCGAAATGCCGATCATCAACAGCACGGAGATGGCGCAGACCACCAGCACGGCGGGCAGGTTGATGATGCCGGGCACTTCGTCCCACGGGCAGTGAACCAGGCTCGACGGCAATTCGATGCTGAAGGAGTGCAGCAGCTTGACCACGTAGCTGGACCAACTCACCGAAACCGTGGCCGCGCCCACCGCGTATTCCAGCACCAGATCCCAGCCGATGATCCACGCCAGCAGTTCGCCCATGGTCGCGTAGGCGTAGGTGTAGGCGCTGCCCGCGATCGGGATCATGGTGGAGAATTCGCTGTAGCACATGCCTGCGAACGCGCAGCCGAT
The DNA here is from genome assembly GCA_025361425.1 of Candidatus Solibacter sp. Lineage (GTDB taxonomy): Bacteria > Acidobacteriota > Terriglobia > Bryobacterales > Bryobacteraceae > Solibacter. Next base: position 2,167 of record JANYAH010000030.1, read on the forward strand.
GGCGGCGATCACGAAGGAGAGCACCACGGCGGGGCCCGCGTTATCGGCGGCGGCGATTCCGGTCAAAGAGAAGAGTCCCGCGCCGATAATTGCGCCGATGCCCAGCGCTACCAGGTTGACCGGGCCCAGCGTCTTTTTCAGATGATGCTCACCGCTCTCGGATTCGGCAATGATGCGGGCCAGCGATTTCGTCCCAAACAGGTTACTGCTCATACGGTTGTCTTCTTTCGCCAAATAAAGTAAACGGGCAGGCCCAAAAGTACGATGATGAGCCCCGGCCACGTGTAGTTCGGTTTGTACAACAACAGCAAAACTTCGATCAGGCCCGCCGCCAACATGTAAATCGCGGGCAGTACGGGGTACCCGAAGGCCTTGTACGGCCGCTCCATATCCGGGCGCGTGCGACGTAGCACGAACAGGCCACCGATGGTCAGAATGTAGAAGAGCAAAACAGCAAAGATAACATAGTCGAGCAAGTCGTTGTAACGCCCGCTCAAGGTGAGCAGGGATGCCCAGATGCATTGCACGGTCAGGGAGAAGACCGGCGCGTGGGTCTTGGGGTTGAGCGTTTCGGCTTGGCGGAAGAAAAGTTTATCCTTCGCCATCGCATAGTAAACCCGGGCGCCGGAGAGGGTGAGGCCGTTGATGCAGCCGAAGGTGGAGACCATGATGGCCGCCGCCATGATCCGCACCGCGACCGGGCCGAACATGCTGCTCGCGGCGGCGGCGGCCACGCGATCCTTGTCGGCGTGCTGAATGGCATCGAAGGTCAGCACGTTCAGGTAGACCATGTTGGAAGCGATGTAAAGCGCGGAGACGATGGCCACGCCAAGGGCCAGGGACAGGGGCAGGTTGCGCTTGGGATTGCGCACTTCGCCGGCGGTGAAGGTGACGCTGTTCCAGGCGTCGGAGGAGAAAAGGGAACCCACCATGGCGACGCCCACCAGTCGCACGGAATCGAAATTCCATCCAGCGTTGCGCCAAAAATCGGTAAAGTTGCTAGCCACCGCGGCGGGGTTGCGGCCCACCAGAAAGCCCGCGCCGACCAACGCCAGCAGCGCGCCGATTTTGGCAAAGGTGAACACGTTCTGCACCACGGCGCCGGTGCGGATGCCGTAGGTGTTGCTCCAGGTGAGGAAGACGATGACGGCGATGGCCAGGAGTTGCTGCGTGGTGACACCGATGCCGCCGCCGCCCACCAAATAATTCTGGTCGCTGATGTAGGGAAAAAAGATGCCGGTGTATTTGGCGAAGGCCACGGCCACGGCGGCGATGGTGCCAGTCTGGATCACCGCGAACATGGTCCAGCCGAAGAGGAATCCGGCGAGCGGGCCGAAGGCTTCGCGCAGGTAGACGTACTGCCCGCCCGCGTGGGGCATGGCGGCGGCCAGTTCGCCGTAGCTGAGCGCGGCGATCAGGGTGAGGGCCGCGGTGACGAACCAGGTCATCATCATCAAACCCGGCGATTGCACCTGGCGCGAGATATCGGCGGCCACGATGAAGACGCCGGACCCAATCATAGAGCCCATCACGAGGGTGGTGGAGTCGATGAGGCCGAGTCCCTTGATCAGGCCGTTTTCACGAGTTGTTGCCATTGTTCCATCCGTTCTCGCAGGGAGTGAGCCGTGGCGGGAGAGGGAAGCAGGCCGGCGATCACAGCCACGGAATCGGCGCCGGCTCTCAATACATCAAGTGCGTTTTCTTGCGTGATGCCGCCGATGGCAACCAGCGGCTTTTCGATGAGAGACCGGCATCGGCGGATCTCTTCGACTCCGATGACGGGGTCCGGATTGAGTTTGGAGGCGGTCGTAAAAATCGGGCCGAGCGCCACGTAATCCACCGGTTCGCCGCCCGCGGCGCAGAGTTGCGCCACACTGTGGCTAGAGAATCCGATTGTTCCATCGGGGCCCATCAATTGGCGGGCGTCGCGCGGCGACAGATCGTCCTGGCCTACGTGGAGCCCGGCCTGCAAAAGCAGTGCGAAATCGGCGCGGTCGTTGACAACCAGGCTGGCCCCGGCTTCACGGCAAAGGCGCGCCACGGTGCGGGCGGAAGCGAAGAAGGCGCGGCTCCAGTGCCGCTTGTGGCGGATCTGGAGAATGCCGGCGCCTCCATCCAGAAACGCGGCGGCGGCGTTTTCCAGCGAGATAGCGCGGCGATCGAGCGATTCCGTATCGAGAATCGGATAGACCCGGGGAAGCCTCATTGATAGCCGATTGGATGATGATACCCCGCTGGGGTGGGCCCATACGCCGCCAGGGTGAGGATCATTTCGCCGCTGCCAGCACTTCGCCGGGGCTCGGCATGCCGCGGCGCGCGAAGAGAATCTTGCCGTCGCGGCCGATCAGATAGACGGTGCGTTTCACCATTATCCCGCGCGCATGGTAAGCCTGCGCCACTTTTTGCCCCTGGTCTACCAGCAGCGGGAAGGGTAACTGGAATTTCCCGCGGAAATCGGAGTGTTTCCGGGCGTTTTGCGGATTGACGCCGAAGACCTCCACGCCGCCCGCCGTCGCCTGGCTCCAATCGTCGCGGAACTGGCAGAGTTGTTTGGTGCAGCCCGGCGTGCCGTCGCCCGGGTAGAAGACCAGCACCACAAAGCGGCCGCGTAGCGCGGAGAGCGTCACCGTGCGGCCGCTATCATCGGGGATGGAGAACTCGGGGGCGTCGGTGCCCACCGGGAGAGGATCGGAAAAAAGCCACGAGAGCATCATTGCACCGCGATTTTGACTTCGTTGCTATAAGTGTTGCCACTGGTGATCAAAAGTGGCTGAGTGCCCGGGGCGAGTCCCGCGGGCACCTGTACGTTCACCTGATAGAGTCCCACAAAACCGGACATGCCGCTGTAAGAGGGAGTCACCGCGGTGGCGCCGAGGTAAACCATGGGCGTGACGATGGTGAGGGAGAGGCCAAGGGAGATTCGGGTGGGTCCGAGGCCCGTGCAGTAGATCTCAATGAACTCTCCGGCGCTCACCGGGGTGGTGTGCGCACTCACCGTGGTATTGGCGTGCAAGACCCCGGGGCTGAAAATGCCGGGCTGCACCCCGACCAGGGTGATGGTGGAGGAGACCCGCAAACCGGAGGGAGCCGTCACCGTGATGACATTCTCACCGGGCGGCGTTTCCGCGGGCACGTAGAAGTTGACCTGCTTATCGCTGGCGTAGAAAGGCCGCACATCCGCGCCGTTGAGCAACACCGTGGCTCCCCCCAGATTGACGCCGAAGAGGGTTGCCAACGAACCGGGCGCGACTCCGGCGGCATACGAAGCTGCATTCACTACGGCCCCAATCACCGGCACCGCGCTGCCTGCGGTTAGCGTCAGGGTGACGGCGGGCGCGAATTCCACGGAGAGTTTGAGCTGATTGGCGCTCCCCGGTCCGGGCGTCCATTGGAAGCTGGCCTGTCCGGCCGCATCGGCAGTGAACGTGGCGGGCGATACGCTGCCCCCTGCGGCAGCCGCCTGAATGCGCGCGCCAGGGTACGGCAGTCCGTTGACGTCGGTCAGGCGAACCACGACGGGCGCGGGCAGTAGACCGCCACCGTTGGAAACCTGATTGTCGCCGGAGACCGTGCGCAGCGTGAGTTGCGACGGCGCGGCCACCTGCACCCGTGCGAAGGCAATTTCGTAACTGGAATCAGCGGCGGGAGTGGCCAGAAGATCCTCCACCCCGGCCTGGATTCCCGTGACGGTGAACTGCGCGGCGGTGGTGCCGGCGGCAATGGTGACCCGCTCCGGCCATCGCGCAAAACCGGCGGGCGCCGCCAGTGTCACGGCGAGATCCGCCTTGGGCGGTGTTTGCACGGAAATGGTTGCGGTGGCGCTGCCGCCGGCCACCACGCCGGCCGCCGGGAACAGCGATAGCCGCAGGCTGCGGTTCAAAGTGGTATCCGCGGAGGCCTTATTTTCGGAGAATTCGGCGTACTTTGCCACGAACTGCTGGCGGTAGGTTTCCACCTGCTGCACGGCGCCCGGGAACAATGGCGAATCCTGTGAGCCCTGCCCCACCAGCAGAATGAATCCGAAACGAAAACGGCGCTGCGCCACCGTGGAGTCCGGGGTGCGGCGGCCCATGGCTTGGATGACGTCCTGGACGCTGATCTTTAACGCGTTCCCGGTAAATGCGACCCCGCTTCGCGGATGGTCCAGCGGCGAAACGTTGCGGCTGGGGCTGGTCACCACGAAGGTGTCGGGAACCTCGCCCGGCGGAGCGAAGCCCATCAGGTATCGATCCAAAGGCGCGTAGCGCTGCGTGATCTCGGCAGTCACGAAGCCTCCCCCGGTGCGGTCGATAACCTGCTCGCCTTCATCCAGCGACGCCTCCGAGTTGAACACAAAACTCCAGTGCGAGCCGCCGAACCCGATCATGGGCCTGGCGGTCGGGTCCGCCGGATTGGGAATACTGGCGAAAGCCAGAAATAAGTGGCCGGCCTCGTGCCCCAGTACGGTCAGCGGGGTATCGCGAGCCGAGGCCCGCAGCGGCACCGTCGCGTTTGGATCCGCGGGATAGTTTTTCAGATCCCCCATGTTCATCACACTCCGCAGGCGCGCGGCCGACCCGTACTGCGCGCCATGGTCCGCCGGCGCGACGCCGTAGCCGGTGGCGCTGGAACGCACCGTGGCCTCATACGCCAGGGCGCTGGTCATCGCGCCAACGTCCATGTTGTTGTAGATCACCAGGTAATCGTAGGCATCCTCGTGCGTCTGGTAGAACTTCTGCGCGAGGGTGACGATATCGATTTCCTGTGTGCTGCCGAAGCGCTCCACCACGGCCGCGGCGTATTCCGCCGATGCGTCGTCATGGAACGAGACCACGCTCGTGCCGGGCTGGGCAGAACCTGGCGCGATCCCCACCACGGCACTGAAAGGGTTGACGCCCGAATAGGAAAACTGAATGCGGCCGTCCAGGTATAGTCGCACCTGGAATGTTTGCGGGACGCCGGTTTCATAATCGGGCACGCTGACCCAGCTGTAGACCACGTGATTCGCGTCGGCATAGAAGCGCACGCCGCCGCCGGCGGAACGCGAGGGGTCGAGATCGTCGAGCAGCGGAGCGATGCGCGGCGGTCCACCGGTCAAGCGGCCCACCGAACGATTGGTGCTGGCGCTATCGGCGGCCGTGAAGGTCAGGTTGCCGTCGGAATTGAGGAACACCTGCGTGTAGGCTGCGCCGTAGAACGGGAAGGCGAAGGGCAGTGTGAACTGGCGCGAATCGTCATCGCCAAGCGCGGCCACCAGACTGCCCTGGGTGGCGGCGATGCTATCGTAGCCCAGCCCGGAAACAGCGTAGCGATAGCGCGGATTTCCGCCGGCAACGGGGGTGAAGGTGAGGGTCTTAGCGTCGAGGTTGAACGGGTTGAATTTCTCGACCACGCCATCGCTGTCTTCGATAATGGCCACATCCCCAATGTCGCGACTGGTGGAAGCGGTGGCCGCCGCGAGGGGCCTCGGCCGCGCGGCGCGCGCGCGTAAAGCTTGGCGGTGCAGGAACAGCACCTCGGCGGGCGTGGCATTGGTAGTGCCGCAACCGACGGTGCCGTGACGCGCCCCAACAGGCGCGGCGGTCACCGCAATCACAAGATAAAGGAAACCGAGGCGGCGCATAACTGAGATAGTTTTATTCTGACACGAGGCGCGCGCGGATGGCTTTCGCTTCTGCCCCTCCTGCGGGCAGGCTCAATCGCCAACCGCCGGCGCCGCCGCGGCGGAACCGCCCGCCCTCCTGGACTACACCATCCAGGGCGACAATCTCCAGGTAAGTTTTGGGATCTGGTTTTATACTGAAATCTGTGAGGAAGCGCGTAGCGGCGATGTTCGCGCTGGTGGCCTGGTTAGCAACCGGCGCGCTCGCACTGGATCCGCGCAAAAGTCTGACGCAGTACTCGCGCACGATGTGGACGCAAGAGCGCGGGCTGCCCCACGACACGATCCGCGCCATCACGCAGACCAAGGATGGCTTCCTCTGGCTGGGCACCGACGAGGGGCTGGCGCGATTCGACGGCTACGAGTTCGTAGTCTTCAACAAGGCCAACGGCGATCTGCCGGATAACTCGATCGTCGCTCTGGAGGCGGCCAACGACGGCGGGCTGTGGATCGGCACCCCCAACGGCCTGACGGAGTATCGGGAGGGCCGGTTCCGGACGTTCACGGTGAAACAGGGCCTTCCGGATGCGGCGATCACTGCGTTGCATGCGGATCCGCAGGGCGCACTGTGGGTGGTGGCTGGACTTTATCTAAGCCGCTACCAGAACGGCCAGTTCACGAATTTCAGACCCAACATCGATATACCGGTGAGTTCCGCACGGGCGTTATGCGAGGACGCCAATCACGATTTGTGGGTGGCGGGCTTCAGCCGGGTGGTGCGCCGCACGGGTGGGAAGTTTGTGACGGTGTTGCAGGCTGAAGTGCTGGACGGCATGGTGGTGCTCACCATGATGGCCGACCGCGACGGCAATATCTGGATCGCCGGAAACAAAGGGATCATCCGCAGATCCGCAAGCGGCGCCATTCAGAAGTACGGCCTGCGCGAGGGGCTGCCGGCCACGGTGGTGCGCGCCTTATGGGCGGATCGCGACGGCAATATCTGGGCGGGGACCAATAACGGGTTGGCGCGGCTCCAGGGCAACCGCTTCGTCACCTCGGGCCAGGACAATCCCGAGGACGGCGACACGGTTCGCTGTCTCTTTGAGGATCGCGAAGGCGACCTTTGGATTGGGGCCAACGGTGGCCTCAACCGGTGGCGCAACGATATCTTCATGGTGCATGGAAAGCCCGAAGGGTTGCCCAGCGATTCGCCCAATGCGGTGTTTCAGGACCGCGTCGGCCGGGTTTGGGTGGGCTTCAACGATCTCGGCATGATGTTGTTTTCGGGGTCCGAATCGCGCCGCTATACGACACGCGAAGGGCTACCCGATAACGCGGTGTTTCAGATTCGGGAAGGTCTAAATGGAGATCTGCTGATTGCCACCCGTTTCGGCGTGGCCCGCATGGAGGCGGGTAAATTCCGTACCTACCGCCCGCCGGACGCACTGGCGCGAACCAGCGTTTTCGACGCCCTCGAGGATGCGCGGGGCGCGCTCTGGCTGGCGACTCCGGGGGGACTGGGCGTGGTCCGCGGCAAACAGTTTCACAACGTGGTCGCGGGCGGTCCGCTGCTCATCGATTTCATGGTCACGCTGTGCCAAGGGCAGGACGGTGCGATCTGGGCGGGCACCTACGGCAAGGGCCTGTGGCGGGTGAAGGGGGACGATCGCCGGCAATACACCACCGCCGACGGGCTGTCCAGCGATCGGATCCGCTCACTCTACCAGGATGCCGGAGGCACGCTCTGGATCGGCACGTTCGGCGGGGGTTTGAATGCCCTGCGCGATGGCAAGTTTGTTCACTACGCGGCCCGGGACGGCTTGTTAAGCGACAACATCGGCAAGGTCTTCGACGACGGCGAATCGCTTTGGCTGAGCACTACCCGCGGTCTCTGCCAGATCGCCAGAAGCCAGCTCCTGGAGTTCAGCGCCAAAAAGCGAACGCGGCTGGAGCCGCAAAACTACGGTGTGGAAGATGGCTTGCGCAGCGCGCAGTGCGCTCCGGCCTATCCGGCCGCCGGCGGCGGCGTCCGCACCACCGACGGGCGGCTCTGGTTTACCACCGGACGCGGCTTGGCGGTGCTCAGCCCGGATGCGCAAAAAGCGGCGGCGCTTTCCCCGGTGGCGCAACTGGTCCAAATGACGGCCAACGGCGAGCCGGTGGACCTCAGTCGCGCGGCGCGCCTGCCGCCGGGAATCGAACGCATGCAGATCCGCTACACGGGCATTCACCTGAGCGCACCGGAGCGGGTGCAATACTTTTACAGGCTGGATGGTCTGGATAAGGACTGGGTGGCGGCCGGCGGGCGGCGCGTGATCAATTTCAACACTCTGCACCACGGGCGCTATCGGTTCAACGTACGGGCGGAACTGCCCGGCGGGCTGGGCAGCCAGCAGTCCTACGAATTCGAAGTGCTCCCGCGGTTTTGGGAAACCGCGTGGTTTCGCGCCTTGTGCGTGGCGGCAGCGCTGGCAGGGGCGTGGGCGATTTATCAGCTTCGGCTGCGCCAGATCCGGTTTCGCTTTGGGCTGGTATTGGATGAGCGCGCGCGGCTGGCGCGTGAGATCCACGACACGCTGGCGCAGGGCTTCGTCGGTATCTCCTCGCAGTTGGACGCGGTGGCCATGTGCATGCCGGAAGATGCCAAGCCGGCGCGCTCTTACCTCGACATGGCGCGGCGCATGGCGCGCCACAGCTTGACCGAGGCGCGGCGCAGCGTGATGGACTTGCGCGCGTCGGCGCTCGAGGGGCAGACTCTGGCGGCGGCCATCGAATCGGGCACGCGGTTGTTGACGGCGGGATCTGGTGTGGATGTCGCGGTGGAAGTCACGGGCACGGGGGCGAAGTTGCCGGAGGAGATGGAGCAGCACCTGTTGCGCATCACGCAGGAGGCCGTGACCAACGCGCTGAAGCACGCAGGGGCGAGCCGCATCGGGGTGAAGCTGAACCAGGAGGCGCACAGTCTCTGCCTCCGGATCTGCGATGACGGCCGTGGATTCGATCGGCAGGACGTGTTTTCCTCGCGCGCCGGGCATTTCGGAGTGATCGGGATGCGCGAGCGCGCCGAGCGGCTGGGCGGCGAACTTCGCTTGGCCAGTAACCCTGGGGAGGGAACGGAAGTCGAAGTAACTGTACCGTTACCATGAGCGAAAAAGTCCGCATCCTTGTTGCCGAAGACCACCTGGTGGCGCGCGTGGGGGTCATCACCATCGTCAACATGCAGGACGACATGACGGTGGTCGCCGAAGCCGCCAATGGGCAGCAGGCGGTGGAGATGTTCCGCCTCCACCTGCCGGATGTGACGCTGCTCGATCTGCGCATGCCCGGGATGGGCGGGGTGGAGGCGGCGATCGCGATCCGGTCCGAGTTCCCCGGGGCGAAGATGGTCGCGCTGACCACCTACGGGGGGGACGAGGACATCCGCCGCGCCCTAGCCGCGGGGGTGCAGGCGTACCTGACCAAGGACGTGTTGCACGATGAACTGCTGAATGCGATTCGCGCCGTGAATGGGGGACAAACCTACCTGCCGGCGGCCGTGGCGGCATCGCTGGCGGCGCAGTTCCCGCGTCCGGACTTGAGCGCGCGCGAGGTACAGGTGCTGGAACTGATCGTGCGGGGCCTGGCGAACAAGCAGATCGCCTTCTCGCTGGGCATCGCCGAACACACGGTAAAGAACCACGTAAAGAGCATTTTGAGCAAGCTCGGCGTGCAGGATCGGACCCAAGCCGCGACCGTCGCGATCCAGCGCGGCATCATCCACCTGTAAACCCCTGGCGGGCCTCAATAGCTCGAAAGGGCTAGTGGGAGATACCCCCAGCACGTCATCACAATAATCCAAGCCTTGGCTATCATTAAGGTTAGCCCCTCACCTAGCGCCTAGACCATGTGGATTGTCCATTTAGCTTTACGCCGCCCCTATACCTTTGTCGTGCTTGCGGTTCTGCTCGCCATTCTCGGTGGCGCCGCTATCGTTACCATGCCGGTCGATATTTTCCCGTATATCGATATCCCGGTGGTCAGCATCATCTGGTCCTACAACGGCATGTCCCCCGAAGAGATGGAAAAGCGCATGATCACCACCTTCGAGCGGTCCATGACCACTACCGTTAACGATATCGAACACATCGAATCGCAAACCTATAACGGTGTCTCGGTCACGCGGGTCTATTTCCAGCCGAACGCCAAGGTGGAGCTCGCGCTCGCGCAGATCACCTCCATCTCCCAGACCATCCTGCGACCCATGCCGCCCGGCACCACGCCGCCCAGCATCATCAAGTACGACGCCTCGAGTGTGCCCATCATCCAACTCGGGTTGCAGAGCGACAGCATGAGCGAACAGGAACTGTTCGACATGGGGCAGAACTTTATCCGCACCCAGCTCGCCACCATTCAAGGCGCCTCCGTGCCGCTGCCCTATGGCGGCCGTTTCCGCCAAGTGATGGTAGATCTGAACCCCGACCAGCTCACCGCAAAGGGGCTGTCCGCCTCGGATGTTTCCTCCGCCCTGGGCAATCAGAATCTCATCTTCGGGGCCGGCACCGCCAAAATCGGCGACACGGATTTCCAGGTCAGGCTCAATAGCAGCCCGCGCAT
>JANYAH010000094.1 GCA_025361425.1 Candidatus Solibacter sp.
TGGTGCGCCTTGTTTGGCGTCGGCAGCCACTGGATCCAACATCTGTTCGGAGGATAGCTATGCTGTTCCTTGCACCCGTCCACGTTTTGATCGTTTACGGCGCCAAGCGTTTCTTCCACACGTTGGAACGCCAGACCGCAGTGGCTGAGGAAATCCAACGGCGGGCCGCCAAGGTACCGCCCGAAAAACGCCAGGCCGTCATCGACGCCCTTAAGAAGCAATACAACAAGATCGAGGCCGAGGTGGCCTTGGTCAAAGAACGCGAAGAGGCTGACCGCAGGTCATTTGATCGCAAATTCTGGTTCTTCTACTGGTGTGCCGCCGCCGTGTCGTATGGCATATTCGGCGGGGAGACCACGATCTGGCTCATATTGGGGTCCTGGCTGTGCCTGGCCTTCAGGGCTGCTTTCTTGTCTTAACCAATTTTATGAACCCACTATTCCTGTTCTTCACTGGCGGTATCTGCAAGGACATCCTGGCGGGCACCGTCTGGTACCGCATCCGGCAGAACCACCAGGCCGATCGCGTTATGCGCCGCTGGGAACACCGGCGCAGACTACCGCTGATTAACTGGTTTTTGAAGCGGCAGGCGGGTAAACCCGCCAATTACACAGACGGTATGTGGGGGTCGTCGTCTTCTTGGCGACTTTGCGGGTAATCGCCGGTCGGGCCTCGGTCGAAGGCAGTTCCCCGGCCGGCGACCTCTCGTCCGTGTGGGTTACTCTGGTTTGGCAACGGCGGTGACACAACCGCATCGGGCTGCGCACGATTCTGGAAGGCTTCCGAAAATCGCTTGGCGGCCAGGTTCTCAATCAGTTGGGCGATGGCTTTGCTGCGTGGTCAATCACGAAGATCTCGACCGACCCTTTGGAGCGTTCCAATTTAAGCCCAAGCTCCGGAATCAAACGCAGGAAAGAGTCGGAATTGTCGCCATAGTTCGGTTCCAAATCGAGCTGACGTTGCTTGTAATCGAACGATCCGCTTAACCCCGTTCGATCCAGAACCGGAGCGTACAAAACATGATCGGAAGCAAACCTCGCCAACTGCGGCATTGCGGTGGCGCTGACGCTCCATCTTCCTCCGACGTATCCAATGCCCCCAAATGAGCTGCGGTCTGCCGAAGGGTCCGCGCCTGTCGAAGGGGTCTCTGTGGGACGAAGCCCGAGCGTTTTCCCGTTTCGTAACAGCATGTACACATCGCCTGCTTTCGTTTCGCGATGAAATTTCAACTGAAACCGATCAATCAATAGCGCCTGCAACATCTCACGCAGATGTTCATCTTCGATCCCGAACACGGTATACCTGAGATCCTTGATGTTCGGTCGCAAGCGCTCTGCAGGCTTGGCCTCGACATCATACTCATCCTTCTCAATCCAGGCATCCCCACCGGAGATTTGCCAATATGGCAATCGAAAGGCGGTCGCAATCAGAGCCTTCAGGGACAGGGTGGAGATGACAACTCTTCCTCCCGGATAGACCCTGACTCCGACCCTGTGCGGCACGTTGGGAACGACGGGTTTGACGCTGGCAACCTCGAATTCCGGCAACTCCGGGGCGGGGTTATCTTGCGCCGCGAGGCGCTTGAGCGGCGAACACACAAGGAGGAGGAAAAGAAGTGCGGGGCGGAGGTACAGTCTATGCGTGCACACGGTTACCGTATCTTAGCGCTTATCCCCTATTCCAAACGAAACCTCAACCCAGTGTCCGCCGAACGAACGCCACAACACCAGCAGAGTGGCCAGCGGGCAGGTAGACTACTTTCGGGACGCACTCGGAAAGGGGTAGGTCCCTCGCCTCCCATAAGACGGGTCCAACCGCGCCGCGAATCGCGAGATCCCTACCGCTGATCGGCTACTCGATCACCGCTTGCGAAACTGCGTTGTCGAAGTCGTATTGCAGCGACCTGCCGGGCGTTTGCACGAACATGACTACCACCATCTGCTCCTTGCGGTTCGCCCACCAGTAAGTGCCGTAGGCGCCATCCCAGCCGTAGCTGCCGTCCGGCTTGCGGATCCGCGCGTCCACCGCGCTCACCACCACCTCGCCGCCCAGCCCGAACCCGACCCCTTTCAACGGGCGCCCAATCTGTCCGTTAAAAAGATCGCCGACGTTGTTGCTCAACATGGTATCGACGGTCCATGGGCTCAAGATGCGCTTGCCGTTCAGTTGTCCGCCATTGGCCAGCATCTGGGCGAATTGCAGGTAGTCCTCCGCGGTGCAGGTAAGGCCGCCCGCGCCGGAAAAGTAGGCCGCCGTGCCGATCGCGAGTTGCGCGCCCTTCTCTAATCCGTTGGGCGTTTTCCGATAGATGTTCGCCACCCGCGCGGCATCCTTTTCCGGGATATTGAACCAGCTGTTGTTCATCGCCAAGGGCTCGAATAGCCGCTGCCGTAGAAACTGGTCGAACGTCAACCCGGAAGCGATCTCGACAATGCGGCCCAGGGTGTCGAACCCGGCTAAGCCGCTATAGCGCCATTGCGTGCCAGGTTGGAAATCGAGCGGCAGGGTGCCCAGGCGGGGGATGAAGCCGGCCAGGGTATCCGTCGGCATCCTGGATTTTAAAAGACTCTGGAAATCCGCGTTGGCGATCCCCCCGGTGGCCAGCCCGGAAGTGTGCGTCAGCAGGTCGATAATGGTTATCTCGTGATTCGCGGGTGCCAGGTAATAACGGTCGCCGTTGCCCGACGCCTGATCGGACATGGGGACGGCGCCGCGCACGCTCTCCAGCGCGACCTTGGAGTTCTTGAACTCCGGAATGTATTTGGCCACGGGGTCGGTCAGTTTCAGCTTGCCTTCTTCCATCAGCATGAGGATGGCTGCGGCGGTGATCGGCTTGCTTGAGGACGCCAGGCGGAAGAGCGCGTCCTTGGTCATCGGCTTTTTCGCTTCGATGTCCATCAGGCCATGAGCTTCGAAGTGGACCACCCGCCCGCGGCGCGCCACCATGGTGACCGCACCAGAGATGTCGCGCGCTTCGACGTGGCGCATCACCATCTCGTGGATGCGCTGCAACCGTTCCGATGACAACCCGACCTCTTCGGGCCTGGCCGTAGGCAGCGAAGCCGCCACCAACGGCAACACAATCGCCGGCAGAATCAAGAGTCGAACCATTTTTAGCACTATCCTCCCTAAGCGACCCCGTGCGGGGCCCTCACTGCGCCTTTCGTTGCCGCCGTGGCGCGCGCGCCCGTACACTGCCGCCGGCTACGCCAAAGCCAGATTCAAATTCTCAATGGCCTCGTCGATCTCCGCCGCATTCTTAAAACCAACCGTCACGCTATCGACGCCCGCATTATTGAACGCGAACCGCATCGCCGCCTGCCGGTCCTGACGCGTTGTGAACGCACCTTCTCCGATCAACTTCATGCTGATCACTCCCATGCCTTCCGCGTGGACCTGCTTCGTATGCGTGACTACTTCACTCACGTCCCCAGCCCCGTTCGTGTTGTAATCCTCCGCGTCCATTTTGGTGCCGTTGTGGTTCATCCGGATCATGGCAATCTCCAGCCACTTGTTTCCCGGGAACTGGCGCAACGCCGGCAGCCCATGCACCGACGCGCCATGCCCCACCACAGCCTTCTTCGACTTCGCTTCCAGAATCCCGTCCTGCCACCGCACGGTGTCTGCCGGCCACGATCCCACGTGCAGGTAATGCATCAGCATCACGTCGAAGTAATCGGCATTGGCCAGCTTGCGCAGCTCATCGATCTTCTCTTGCGGATTCACCCCTTGGCGCGTCGTCACCTTGGACATCAGCCGGTATGTGTCGCGCGGAATACCCTTCAGCGCCACGCCCAGCATCCTATGCATATCGCCGTAACTCTCGGCGGTCTCGAAGAAGCGGATGCCATGGTCATAGGCGTAGCGCACCAGGCTCGTGAAACTTTCCTGCCCCAGTTCGCGCTGCGTTCGCCCGCCTACGGACCCGGTGCCGAACGCGAGCCGCGTCACCTTGACGCCAGATTTCCCAAGCGTCACCCAATCCGTAGCGGTCCCGCGCGCCGCCCGCAAAGGCAGCCTTCCGATTCCCGCCAGTACACCCGCGGCGAGCCCGGTCTTTAAGAAATTCCGTCTGGAACAAACTGGCATCTATCTGCCCTCCAATTGGCCTTATCCTATCACGAGTGGCCGGCAGGAATACCGCCTGCTCCCTATGCCCCACGTCATTCGCTCCCCTTGAACCAGGGGTAGCTGCGCGCCTTGTCTGGATCGTCGATGGGCATAAGTTCCATGGTCACGCCTTTGACTACAATAGGGGAATCGTTTCCGTCCGAAGGAGCACGCAAGATGCGACGTCGCGTATTCTCACTGCTGGTCTTCTGCTGCATACTGCCGGCACAGACCAAAAAGGTCATCGCCGACCTGCCTCCCGGCATGTTGAAGGACCTGGCGGTTTCCGCCCCCAACGTCAAAATCGTTCCGGCACGCGGGGCTGACCTTGCGAAGGAAATCGAGGATGCCGACGCCATGGTCGGGGTCGCGTTGACGCCTGAGTTACTCAAGCGCGCCAGGCAACTGAAGTGGCTTCACATCTCCAGTGCGGGTGTGGAATCTCATGGCCGCCAGACTGGCCTCTTTCCGGAATTAGTGGACAGCAGCGTAGTGGTCACCAATGCCAAGAACGTCTACGGGCCGCAGATTGCAGATCACGCGTTCGCGTTCCTCTTGGCCTTGACGCGCAAGTTGAATGTGACCATTCCACGCCAGCAACTCGAGGAATGGCCTGCCGGCCGCAACGGGATGTTTGAGCTCAACGGCAAAACCGCGGTCATCATCGGAGTCGGCGGTATCGGCAGCCAGATTGCCCAGCGCGCTCATGGGTTCGGCATGAAGGTCATTGGCGTGGACATACGCGACATCCCGGTCAGCAACATTCTCCAGCGCGTGGTGCCGCCGGACCTGTTGGATTCGGTACTCCCCGAAGCCGACGTCGTCTTCGTCGCGGTGCCGCACACCGCCAAGAGCGCGGGGATGATGGGCGCCCGCCAGTTTGAACTCATGAAGCAAGGGTCGTACTTTATTGCCATGTCCAGAGGCAAGATTTTTGACCACCAAGCCTTGGTGAAAGCGCTCGACAGCCGGCGGTTGGCCGGAGTGGCCCTGGACGCGACTGACCCCGAGCCCTTGCCAAAGGGCCATCCTCTCTGGAAGTTCCCGAACGTGATCATTACGCCCCATACGTCGGGCGGCTCGGACAATTTGGAAGCGCGGCTGACCTTCTTAGTCAAAGAGAACATCCGGCGGTTCGGAGCCGGCGTGACGTTGCTCAATGTCGTGGACAAAAAAGAGGGTTTTTAGAGCGAAACCCGTACCTGTGCCAAACCCGGCGGGCGCGTCTGCCAAGCCGGCATTTTAGCGATTCAGAAACTTCTCCAGCTTTTCCAGTTGCCGCTCGGCTTTGTCCGCGAAGCTCTTGGATTGCGCGGTGTCCCCGGCGTCCAGCGCCGCACTGGCGCCATCCAAGTACGTAGTCATGAGGGTAGCGGCTTCCTGCATGTCCCCACGCAGGTTCATCCCGTTGGCGGCCTGCGAACGCCCCAGCGTTTGCAGGCTGGTGCGGATGCCGGACGCGCGCACTCCCAGCAGGGAGAGGTGCTCGCGGACCTGCTGCAATTCCTCGCGGCTCGGACCGGACGGCGCGGCCTGCCGCGGCGCAGGTTGCTGCGCCTGTGGCTGCGGAGTTGGCCCGGGCTCCTGTGCGGCCGCTGGGGTACGCGTCGCCGGCGCCCCGGGCTGCCTTGCCGCGGGCACCGCCTTTGCCACGCCCGCTGTCCGCGAGGGGACGCGCGGGCTTTCACTCGCGGGTTTGAAAACGGTGCCGGGGTCGGCGGCCTGCGGCCCTGGCACTACAGCGCCCGGTGTCTGCGGTGGAAGTTCCGGCTGCGAGGGTAGCTGCGCGGCGACGGGGGCGGGTGGCTCGGCAGTCGGCGGTTGCGCCGCGGGTGCGGTAACCTTCGCCGGCGCCGCCCCAGTCCCCTTCCAGGGAGCAATCGCCACCACGGCCACAATGGCAAGCACCGCGGCCACCGCGCCCAGCCCCATCCATTGTCCGCGATGGCTTCCCGGTTGCCTCGCTTTCTCCGCCTGGCGGACGGGTACGCCGGCCGGAGCCTGCGCGGCCACCGGGAGCGCGGCCACCGGCTTCAGTTGGGATGCCACGTTGGACAGCGCGTTGCGCAACGCCTTGGCGGTCTGAAATCGCGCACTCGCCTCTTTCGCCACCGACATCAGAATCACATCGTTGAGTAACTGCGGCAACCGCGGATCCACCGTCACCGGCGGCACCGGCGTACCCGCCAGATGCGCCGACATGATGGCGAACTGGCTGTCTCCATCGAACGGCCGCCTGCCCGTCACCAACTCGTAGAGAGAGACCCCCACCGAGTACAGGTCTGAACGCGCATCCGGCGCCGTAACGCCCTGAATCTGCTCCGGCGACATATAGTACAAGGAGCCCACCGTGGTCCCCGTCTGCGTCAGCTTGTGGTCGGCGGATGAGCGGGCGATGCCGAAATCCATCAGCTTCACCACGCCCCCGGGCGTCAGCATCATGTTGGCCGGCTTGATGTCGCGATGCACCACGCCGCGCGCGTGCGCGTATTCCAGCGCGGAAAGCACCTGCATCACGTAGTCCACCGCCTCGGCGGCGGGCAGCGGCCCATCCTTCAGCTTCTGGTCCAGCGTCACGCCTTCCACAAACTCCATCAGCATGAGCAGTTGGTTATCCACCCGCACCGCCGTGTGCAGCGATGCGATATTGGGATGCTCCAGGCTGGCCTGCACTTTGATCTCGCGTAGAAAACGGTCCGCCAGGTCGGGCTGATTGACCAAATCCGGAAGCAGCACCTTCATGGCTTCCACGCGGTCCGAAATAACATTGCGGACCTTATACACCTGCCCCATACCGCCGGCGCCCAGAATTCCGGCCACCTGGTAGTCGCCGACAATGGAACCAATTTCGAGATTCATGATTTCCCTACTTGTTGGATACCGTGTCGCCGACCTTCGCCGGTCCGGCTCCGCTGAACTTGCCTACCGCCGAAGCCTCGTCCACTTCCGTGATCTTCATGGCGCCCACAGCGTCTTCCACGCTGCGGATCACTTTGCCCGTCGCCGGATCGCGCACCTCGCGAATCTTGCGTTTGATGGCCAGCGTGTCCCCCACCTTGAGGCCGGCCTTAGAGCCGACATTGATAATAAGCGTGCCGTCGGGCGAAACATCCGCCACCATGCCGTCAACGGTAACCGTTACCGTGGGCAGCGACGAAGCCCTCTGCGCCATACCGTTAGCCACTTGGGTGGTCGCCTTGTTGACGGCCATGCCCAGGATGGTATCGGCGAAGTTGGAACTCTTCATATCCAGCGCCCCGGCCGCCATCCCGGCATAGCTTCCACCGGCGCCCAGAATGCCCGTGCCGTTGCGCGACTCTTCGCCGCGGCCTTGCACAGAGGC
The DNA here is from genome assembly GCA_025361425.1 of Candidatus Solibacter sp. GTDB lineage: Bacteria > Acidobacteriota > Terriglobia > Bryobacterales > Bryobacteraceae > Solibacter. The sequence continues at coordinate 7,454 of JANYAH010000094.1, forward strand.
GAGAATTTCCGCCGTGGAGGTGTTGATCATGCGCGCTGTGATCTGGCACACCGCCGTGGACTTCGTACTCTTCACGCCGCCGATCCCGAACCGGCCCAACGCGCTGGTCGCCGCACCGCCGCCCACGGCCGTGCTCTTGTCGTCACGCCCGAATTGCGTGATGCTGCCGACAATGATCGCATCCACTCCCAGGATGCGCGCGATCTTGGCCGCGCTGTTAGCGTCGGCCCGGTCGCTGTTAGAGAAATTCTGTTCCGCCAGAATCTTGTCGAGCTGTTTACGTTCGATCACGGAGTAGGCGCCACCGTTGACCAACTTATCCACCAGGATGTCGGCAATGCCTTTGCCGATATCCTGATTGGTCCCGAACAGAGCCGCCACTCCGCTCTGCACGGTGGCGTAATCGAAGTTCATCACAGCCACTCGCTTCTTCTGCTGCGCCCCGGCTCCGGCAATCAGCGTGGAACACAGTACAAAACTCGCAATCCTGCGCATAGATTCCTCTTTAGCCAACCATAAGACAATCCGCGGGCGGCGTCAACGACTTAGGTACCACTCAACCGTAAAGAACTTTACGGGAGTCTTACCAGCGCGTCAGTCACTTTAGCAAGAATTTCCACGGGGTCGGGCTGATCCACCCGGATTACCGTCGCGCCCCGGCCCGAAGGGCGCCAGCGGTGGAACATCCGCGGCGTCGGAAAACCGGCGAAGATGCTGATCAGCGGCACGTCGCGGGCGGCCGCTACATGCTGGCCCGCGGAGTCGTAGCCCACGTAAAGCTTGCTGCCCGCGATGACTTGCGCGAAGCCGGCGAAACTGCCCTCCCAGAAGGTGGCTGCCGCGCCCGATTGGGCCACTGCGCGTTCCACCCGTGCGGCCTCTTCCCCGCCGGCGCCTTTATCGATCACCAGGGGCAAGCGCGCCGCCAGCACCGCCAGCAGTTGCTCTTCGAAGGGGTCGGGGATCCGCTTCGCCCGGTTTTCGCCCACTCCCAGGCTCACGGCAATGTAGCCGGCGGCGGGTAGGCCAGAGGCCACCCCCACTGGGCACACATACGGTGCGGCGTTCGCGACGCCCAGGGTTTCCTCGCACCATTGGGCCGCCAGGGTGGGCAGGTTGTCGTCGCTCGCCCCGCCGTAGCCGCGGCTTTCAAAGAGGTGGTAGCGGTCTTCCGGGCAGACCGGCAGCAGGCCGAGTTGTGTCAGGCGCGAATCGGGGTCCAGCACCAGGCAGTCCGGGGCGGCGGCTAGAGCTTTCAGATGGTCCCACACGGCGAGGCGCTGGGACAGGCTGCCGCGCCGGTATTCAACGCAGGCATGGCTCAACCGCGGGTCGGCGGCGAATAATTCGAAATTCTTGCGCGGGCCGGCGAACACCAGTTCCGCATCGGCGAAGGCCTGCTTAGCCGCCGCGAGCAGCACGCTCGTCACCGCCACATCCGCCCCTAGGGTGACGCGCGAAAGCACCAGCACTCGCTTCGGTTCCCACTTCACCCGCCGCGTGCGTCGGACGCGCTCATACCGAGCCACCAGCCATGCCGGATCCTGTCCCTCAATCGCCTGCGAGAACAGGCGCGCGTAGACATCGCACAGCGCGGGCTCGAAGCGGTCGGCCAGACCCTCGATTAGGATCCCAAAGAGGGCTGTGGCGCAGCCCTCCTCCAGCAGCATGCGCGGCAGTTCCAATGGTGGATTGCCGGCGATGCACTGGCCCCGCAGTTCGCGCGCGATCTCCTCACACGAAGTACTTCTCAATCAGTATCCCCAGTCTCTGTTTGGTGGCGGCGGGTACGGTGCTGCGATCGGTGAGCATGGCGTGGGCCAGCGCGGAGCCGCACTTGCAGGCGCGCGCTTTGGGCATTTCCGCGATTGCTTCGGCCACTACGCGGCAGGCGTTTTCGGCGTTCTTTACCAGATTCGCGATGATGTCGTTCACCGTAACGGCATCATGTTCCGGATGCCAGCAATCGTAGTCCGTCACCATGGCGACCGTGACAAAGCAGATCTCGGCTTCGCGCGCCAGCTTGGCCTCCTGCAGGTTCGTCATGCCGATAACGTCCATCCCCCAGCTCCTGTACACGCGGGATTCGGCCTTGGTGGAAAACGCCGGGCCTTCCATGCAGAGGTAGGTCCCGCCTTGCTTCACATTGACGCCCGCCGCACGGCAGGCGGCCTCCAGCACACCACTCATCTCCGGGCATATGGGGTCGGCGAAGCTGATGTGCGCCACCAGTCCCTCTCCGAAGAACGTGGAGATGCGCCCGCGCGTGCGGTCGAAGAACTGGTCGGGCAGGATGAAATCCTGCGGGTGATGCTCTTCCTTCAGCGAGCCTACCGCGCTCAGCGATATGATGCGCTCCACACCCAGCGATTTCATCCCGTAAATATTCGCCCGGAAGTTGAGTTCCGATGGCGAAAGGCGATGCCCGCGCCCGTGCCGCGCGAGGAACGCGACGTTTCGCCCCGCCAGCGTGCCCAGGACGTAGTTGTCCGACGGGCTGCCGAACGGCGTGGTGATGTTGAGTTCTTCCTGGGCTTCAAAACCGGGCATGCTGTACAGCCCGCTGCCCCCTATAACTCCGATTTCGGCTTTCAATTTGTGCTCTCCTGAATCAGTTCCAATAGCACGCCTCCCGTGGAGGCGGGATGGACGAAGACGTAAATGTGGCCCCCCGCGCCGGTGCGCGGTTCGTGGAGCACCCGCGCCCCGTTGGCCTTGAGGCGGGATACGGCGGCGTTGAGGTCCGGCACGCGCAACGCCACGTGGTGCAATCCGGGCCCGCGCTTTTCCAGAAACTTCGCCACCGGCGAATCCGCGCCGGTGGGTGCCAGCAGTTCAATGCGGCTGCCGCCGGCGGGAAGTATGGCGACTTCAACTTTTTCGCCGGTGACAATTTCGCGATCGGCCACCGCGAGGCCCAGGGATTCGTAGAAGGCGATGGAGTCCTCCAAGCTCTGTACGGCGATCCCCAGATGGTCGATAGAGGGCATTTGTGGGGCAGGCGCTTTCCCCTGCCAACTGTTTCTTTCACAGCTTCTCGCGGTCGCGGCTCTGCTCGATTCGATGGCGGCCACCAATTCGGCGATGCCTTTGCCTTCGGTGGCTACCGTGTGTACGATCGGGCAAGCGAAGCCTTCGGCGTGGAGTTCCAACTCCACCCGGTCCGCGCCGGCGTGGTCGCTCTTATTGATCGCGAAGATATCGGCGATCTCCATGATGCCGGCTTTAATCGCCTGCACATCGTCGCCCATGCCGGGGACCAGCACCACCACGGTCACCTGCGCGACCGAGGCGATCTCCATTTCATCTTGCCCGACGCCCACGGTTTCAATGATGACGAAATCCCTCCCGGCGGCGTCCATCAGGCGCGCCAGATCGGCCGTGGCACGGGCCAGGCCGCCCATCGTGCCGCGGGTGGCCATGGAACGGATGAAGATTCCCGGATCGGCGTGGTGCTGCTGCATGCGGATGCGATCGCCTAGAATGGCGCCCCCGGAAATCCGGCTGCTGGGGTCCACCGCCAGAATGGCGATGCTCTTGCCCCGCTTGCGCAACTCTAACGCCAGCGCGTCCACCAGCGTGCTCTTGCCCGCGCCCGGCGGACCGGTGATGCCCACGATGCGGGCATGGCCCGTGGCAGGTTCCAGTTCACGCAGTATTTCCAAGGCTTGGGGATCGCGGTTCTCAATCCCGGTGGCAAGACGCGACAGCGCGCGTATGTCCCCTTCGCGGATTCTTCGCGCCAGTTGGGTCATCAGCTCTTCAATAATTGCCGTGCGATCACTAGCCGCTGGATCTCGCTCGTGCCTTCGCCGATAGTACACAGTTTCACGTCGCGGTAGAACTTCTCCACCGGGTAGTCCTTAATGAAGCCGTACCCGCCGTGGATCTGTACGGCCTCCCCGGCGATCCGCACCGCGGCTTCGGAAGCGAATAGCTTGGCCATGGCGGATTCGCGGGTAACGCGCAGCCCGCGGTCCAACATCCACGCCGCGCGATAGTTCAGCAGGCGGGCGGCGTCAATCTCCACCGCCATATCCACCAGCTTGTGCTGGATCGCCTGAAATTCCGAAATCGGGCGGCCGAACTGTTTGCGCAGTTTGGAATACTTCAGCGCCGCGTCGTAAGCGCCCTGGGCCATGCCGAGGGAGAGCGCGGCGATGGAGATCCGGCCGCCATCCAGCACTTTCAGGCTGGCCACGAAACCGTCGTTCAATTTGCCAACCAGCTGCTCTGGCGCGAGGCGGCAGTTTTCGAAGATCACCTCGCCGGTGGCGCTGGCGCGCAGCCCCAGCTTATTTTCCTTCTTGCCGCAGCGGAAGCCGGGGGTATCTTTTTCAATTGCGAACGCCGAGATGCCGTGCTGCGCGGCGGCGCGGTCCGTCACCGCCATAGCCACGCAGACGTCGGCATAGTGGGCGTTCGTGGTGAACGTCTTCGACCCGTTCAGCACCCACATGCCGTCTTGGAGTTCGGCGTGCGTGCGCGTGCCGGCCGCGTCGCTGCCCGCTTCGGGCTCGGTCAGCGACCAGCAGCCCAGCCACTCGCCCGTGGCCAGTTTCGGAACATAGCGCTGCCTCTGCTCATCGCTGCCCATCTTATAAATGTGGTTCGCGCAGAGCGACGTATGGGCCGCCACGATGATCCCCACCGAGCCATCCACGCGCGAGAGTTCTTCAATCACGATCGAGTATTCGATGTATCCCAGCCCGCCGCCGCCCAGGTTCTCCGGGAAGATGGCGCCCATGTAGCCGAGCTTGCCGAGTTTGCGGACAACTTCCAGCGGGAACGTCTGCGCCTCGTCCCACTCCATCACGTGAGGCGCAATCTCCGCTTCGGCGAATTCCCGGACCGCCTTGCGCAGGTGAATCTGTTCCGGCGTGTACTCGAAATCCACAGCGCCGCCTTAGACTATCTCGTCCGCCACGGGGTCCCAGCGGACGGTGCGCTTCTGGCGATAGCTTTCCACCGCCATCCGGCAGGCGATGGAAATGCGGAAGCCGATTTCAAACGGGCAGTTGGGCTGCGCGTTGCCGCGGATGGAATCGAAGAAATTCTGCATGTGCGCTTTGGGGTCGCTGCGCGTCATCCCGGTCATCTCATTGCCGTCTTTCCGGTTGACCTTTTGGGGGTAATACTTGATGGTCTGCGGGGTGTGCGAGATGGTGCCGTTATCGCCTAGCGCATCCTCGGCGACGCGCAGTTGATCGTTGCCGAAGCCGGAGTCCCACGTGTAAAGCAGTTCCTCTTCATGCTCCATGCTGACGTTCATCGTGTCGGGCACTTCGCGCCCGTCTTTCCAGAGGTAGATCCCGCCCACCATCGTGACGGCGCGGGGAATCTTGAGATCCAACACCTTATACCAGAAGGAAAGCTGGTGGCACATGTTCTCGTAGACGTTCCCGCCCGAGTAGTCCCAGAAAAAGCGCCAGTTGATGTAGCGGTTGGCGTCGAAATCCACCGGTTTGGAGTCGCCCAGGAAGCTCTTCCAGAGGATGTTTTCGGGCGTCATGTCGGGATACACCGGGCGCGACCACTGCGGTTTGCCGTGCGGCGTATTCCGATACATGTGGCCGTGGATCGCGGTGATCTTGCCCATCAGTTCCGGCTTATTGAACTTGATGGCGTCGGGAACCGCGCCGGTGGAGGTCCACTGATGGCCAATCTGCACCGTATGCTTTCCGGCGTCCTTCTGGAAAGCCGCGCGCATCCGTTTGGCGTGCTCCACGGTGAACGCCATGGTCTTTTCCTGGTACACATGCTTCCCGGCGGCAATCGCGGCGGTGAAGTGCTCGCAGTGAAGGTGCTGCGGCGTCGCGATCAGCACCGCGTCGATATCCTTGTCGTCCAGCAGGCGCCGATAGTCCAGGTAGGTCTTGACGCCCGGCGCGATCTTTTTGACATCTTCCAGACGGCGCGTATAGACGTCCGCCGCGCCGATGCATTCCACGTTCTCGCAAGTCAGCGCCTGTTGGAGGATTTCACTCCCCCGCGCGCCGGACCCGATGATCCCGAGGCGGACACGCTGGCTTGCGCCCAGAGCATTGCTGCCGGCCAACGTGCCGGCCAGACCGGTAGCGACGTTGCCGATAAAATTACGGCGAGACTGCATGGGGGACGAACTCCTTGGACGTAACCCAATTATATACGGTCGCTGGCGGAGCCTGAACCGCGCAGCAAAACGGCGGACGCTCCTCCATTTCGAGTCCCACACCCCACCCAAAGCCCGAACTGCGCTCGCCTGCGCCGGGCCGAGCCTTATGGCACTCTGGGAGCATGACGATTCGACGGGTTCTCGCAGTTTTGACCATGGCTTGCGGCCTATCGTGGGCGCAGGCTGCGGATGACTCCAAGCCGGCCGCGTCCAATGTGCCCGGCTCGCAGTATCCCCGCATTCACCCCGATCTGCGTGTCACCTTTCGCGTGAACGCGCCCGCGGCCCAGAAGGTGCAGCTGAAACCGGGCGGCGACGGTTTGGGCAAGGCGCCCTATGATATGGTGCGCGACGGTCAGGGGGTCTGGACAGTCACCACGCCCCCGGCGGTGCCCGGCTTTCACTACTACTTCTTGCTGGTGGACGGTTTCCAGTGCAATGACCCGGGCAGCCAAACCTATTTCGGTTGGAATATGGAGACCAGCGGTGTGGAAGTGCCCGGCAAAGTGGATTTTTATGAGCCCAAGCCAGTGCCGCACGGCGAAGTGCGCGCGCGCTGGTACCTTTCCCACACCACGGGGCTGTGGCGCCTGGCGCATGTGTACACGCCGCCCGACTACGACAACAGCGGTTCGAAACGTTACCCGGTGCTCTATCTGCAGCACGGCTCCGGTGAGAATGAGTCCAGTTGGGTGAAGCAGGGGCGCGTCAGCTTCATCCTGGACAATCTAATCGCGGCCAAAAGCGCGACGCCGATGATTATCGTCATGGAAAATGGCATGGTGGCCACTAAACCCGGCGCGGCGCCGCCGCAACCTGCCGCTACCGCCGGGCGCGGCGGCGCGCGGGGAAACGCCGCGTTCGAAGAGGTGGTGATTAACGATTTAATCCCCATGGTCGACGCCACCTACCGCACCATGGCGAACCCCGAGCAGCGCGCCATCGCCGGCCTTTCGATGGGGGCCGGGCAGGCCATGCAAATCGGGCTCGGCCACCTCGACAAGTTCGCCTATATCGGGTCGTTCAGCGGCGGCGTCCGCGTCACAGATCTGAAGACGGCCTACAATGGCGTATTCGCCGATCCGGCGGCATTCCGCAAGAAGGTCAAGCTTCTGTGGATAGGTGCGGGCATCGCCGAGGCAGCTTCGCACCAAGCCAACCAGGCCGCGCACGAAACCCTGGAAACGGCCGGAATCCCGAACGTCTTCTTCGAGTGCCCGTTCGCCCACGAATGGCAGACCTGGCGCTACGATCTTCAGGATTTCGCTCCCCGGCTGTTCCGTTGATCGAACACGCTACAATCGAACCTTGAAACTGGCGATCGTCGGTTACGGCAACGTGGGGCGCGCGCTGGCGCGCCTACTGCGGGAGAAACGCAAGGAATTCCCCTTCACCATCACCGGAATCCATACGCTGCGGCACGGAACGGCCGTGGACGCTGCAGGCCTGCCGGCCAAGGTCACGGAGGCTGTGGAGTTCGGCCCCAGGGCGGCATCGGTGGAAGAGTTCCTGGACGCCGCGCAGGCGCAGGTGGCGGTCGAGCTGACAACGCTCAATCCATCCACGGGCGAGCCCGCCACGGCGCACATTCGCGCGGCCATGGCGCGGCGCATGCACGTGGTCACGGCCAACAAGGGGCCCATCGCCCACTCCTATGCGGCACTCCGCGATCAGGCGGCCCGCGAAGGTGTAGGCTTCCGCTTCGAATCCAGCGTGATGGACGGTGCGCCCGTGTTCAACCTGTGGCGCCACACAATGCCCGGTGTCAAGGTGCTCGGGTTCACGGGAGTGCTGAATTCCACCTCGAAGGTGGTGATTGAGACCATGGAGCGCGGCGGCAGCTTCGATGCCGGCCTGGCCGAGGCCCGCAGAATGGGGATCACCGAGGCCGATGGGGCCTTCGATGTGGAAGGCTGGGATTCGGCCGCGAAGACGGCGGCCCTGGCCAACGTGCTGATGGACGCGCGCACCACCCCGCAACAGGTCACCACGCGCGGCATTTCAAGGTTGACGCCAGAGCGCGTCATGGAAATCGCGCGCGACGGCAAAACGGTGCGCCTGGTGAGCCGCGGACGCCGAACCAGTGGCGGCGTCTCGCTGCGCGTACGCGCCGAGGTCCTGGACCGGAATGACATACTGGCCTGCACGCCCGGAACCAGCAACCTGATTTTGTTCCATACGGACCTCATGGGTACGTTCGGAACCGTGTCCATCGAGCCCGGCGTGGAGCAGACCGCCTACGGCGTATTCAGCGACCTGGTGAGCTTACGCTGAAGCCCTGACTCGCGCCGGCGGACGCTCACTCCTCGGACGGCCGGATATTCTGGTTCACGTTGAAGAAGTTGCCGGGGTCGTACTTCGCCTTAATGGCGCTCAAGCGATCGTAGTTGCCGCGGTAAGTCGCGCGGATGCGGTCTTCGCCCTCTTCCATCATGAAGTTGATATAACCGCCGCCCGCGCCGTACGGATGCAGCGCCTCAAAGTAGTCCTTCGCCCAGCCGGTAATCAGCGCGCTGTTGGCCGGGTCGGGGTCCACGCCGACAATCACCTGGCTCCACACCGCATCGCGATAACTGTACGGAGTTTCGCTATTGCCCACGTTGTGTGCGGCGCCGTTGACCGGGTAAAGGTGCATGGCGGAAAGCATGGTGGGCAACTTCGCGGCGTGCCGCAGATGCAAAGCGATGGCGTCGTCGCTGAGTTCCTTGAAGAAGTCTCCCTTCCAGTACCATTGCAGGCCGGGCGGATACAGGCCGTCGAACATACCCTGCAACATGGGAAACGGCATAGGGGCGAATAACTCGAACGCGGGGCGGCGGTAACTGCGAACCGGTCCCAGAATCTCGTTGGCCTGCTCCATGCTACCCGTGTAGCACCAGACGATGGCGCACATTTTCCTGAAGTGCAGCGCTTCGGGGAAGGGCGGGCCGGGTGGCACGGTCATGACGGCGAAGAAACCGTTGATTTCTTCCGGCGCCTCCACAATGAACTCCCGATACCATTTCATGATGTCCGCAGCCTGGTCCAATTCCCACAACATCGGTCCGGCGCAGACCGTGTGTACCGGATGCCCCTGAAAGAGAAAAGACGTGACCACGCCGAAGTTGCCGCCGCCTCCGCGTATGGCCCAGAACAGGTCGCGGTTCTCCTCGGCGCTGGCTACCACGAAGCTGCCATCCGCCAGCACGACGTCGGCGGATAGCAGATTGTCGATGGTGAGCCCGTACTTGCGCGTGAGGTGTCCCATGCCGCCGCCCAGCGTCAGGCCTCCCACACCGGTCGTGGCGATGATCCCCGAAGGCACCGCCAACCCGAAGGCGTGCGCGGCGTGATCCACGTCGCCCCAGCGGCATCCGCCACCCACCCGAACCGTCTTTGACGCCGGGTCCACGTGGACGTAGCGCATGGGGGCCAGGTCGATGACCAGGCCGTCGTCGCAAACGCCCAGCCCGCCGGCGTTGTGTCCCCCACCGCGCACGGAAACCCGCATCTCATTTGCGCGTCCGAAACCAATCGCCGCCATTACGTCCGCCACATCGGCGCATTGTGCGATCAACCGCGGTTTCCGGCTGATCATGTGGTTGTAAACTTGCCTGGCGTCCTCGTAGCGGGCGTCGCCCGGCTCAATCAATTCTCCGCGGAACTGGCCGCGGAACTGCGCCACCGCATCCTGTTGTAGCATTTTCCCTCCTGATATCGCCCTCCCCGGTCAAACGGGCATGGGCCGATCATATCACCAGAGGCACGCGACTCTTTCTACACCGGCGGGGACAGGCGTGTCGCATTCCGGCCAAACGCAACGCGAGCACCTCGGGTGGATGCTTGTTCCGCCACAGGGAAAGTGCCGCGTCCATAACCCAGGTCGGCGTAGGCGAGTTACGGATGCACGGGCACACGATAGTCAATGCCGGTCTGGATCTCGCGCTGCTGAAGAACCGATGGAACCGTTGCCGACACAGCGACGGCTCAAGAAAGAGAAACTCGTCGTGGCCGTCTATGATGTCCCGATAACGGGAGGCGGCATGACACTCGTATTGGAAACTGACGATCACGCTCTCTGGGAGTTCTGTGATGTAGGGTTGGGATGGTCCCGCTACCAAACCGTTAGCAGTGAGTGGCATCAAGCGGAACCGTTCCAGGACATACTTCCTGCCCGGGTCACTCCACGGCCGAAAACGACCTCAGCCTGCCAATATGATATTCCCTTCGGGCCGGAGACTACACTTGTCGTCCGTCTTGCCGAGAATAAGAGGAACTTCATCTACCGCTCGAAGCGGAAGGTCCGCGCGCGCGGCGAGGCGTTGCGGCCGTCGTAAGGGCGTTTCCATCGGCGGCCTACTCCGGCGGAGCTGGAATCTGCATTTGCTCGCAAACAACTCTACGCCCTCCGGCTGGCGAAGACGCGCCGCGGAAGGATTGCAGTAAGCGTGCTGTCCGGAGCGTCGGCGATCCGGGAATCGGTCCAGCTGCTGGCAGTGACAGTTGACGTGGACGGCGTTTACCGGGAGGAATCGGCATGGAGGCAAGAAGGTATCCGCCAACCGGGGGCCAATGCGGACGGCTGCTTTGCGATGTCTCACATTTGATACCCTTAAAGGTGTGCAGCCAATCGTTCTTCATCCAAAGGCACGGGATGCGATTCGCCGGTTCCCGAAAGAAGTGCGGTTTCGCTTGGGCCGGGGACTCTTCCGGCTGCAACTGGGAGAGCAGATTGGTATGCCGAACTCACGACCGATGCCGGCAGTGGCTCCGGGGGTCTCGGAACTCCGCGTGAAGGGTGAGGACGGCGTCTTCCGGGTCTTCTACTACACGGCGTCACGTCGCGGTGTTCTTGTTTTTCACGCTTTCGTTAAGAAGACCCAACGGACGCCTCCTCTCGAAATGGAGCTTGCACGAAAACGTCTCAAGGAGCTTCTCGATGCGTAGACACAAACCGATCGTGGCGACGACACCAGAAGAACTGGCAGGGGCGCTGGGGCTCTCCGCCGTCGCGGCAAAAGAGTGGCAGGTTCAACACGCCCTGCTCAAACGTCTGAAGGAAATCGTCCGCCGGCAGGAGATCACTCACGCGGAGATCGCGAGGCGCGCAGGCACTGCGCGAACCAGGGTGACTGCCATTCTGAACGACGATCTCGAACACGTGTCGAGTGACCTTCTCATTCGCATTCTCGCCTCGCTGGGCTACCGCGTGAGAGTGTCC